>NZ_JAWPOH010000220.1:0-520 GCF_037671525.1 Methylobacter svalbardensis | reverse complement strand
G
Source organism: Methylobacter svalbardensis (assembly GCF_037671525.1). Taxonomy (NCBI): domain Bacteria; kingdom Pseudomonadati; phylum Pseudomonadota; class Gammaproteobacteria; order Methylococcales; family Methylococcaceae; genus Methylobacter; species Methylobacter svalbardensis. The sequence goes on along the minus strand of NZ_JAWPOH010000220.1, from coordinate 519 downwards.
GAAAACATATGGTTGGGAGGGATTTGGGGCGTTTAGGGCCGACGGTTTCGCTACAGTACCGTGCTGCTGGATAATTTTCCAAGAATCAGGCTGCAAAAAATTTAAAAACTTGAACATCGAGTGTAAAGCTATTAAAGCGAGGATTAAAAAGTTTTGCTTTATAAAATAATCGCTATAGAAAACGCAGCAAGTCAATACAGCAAATTCTTCATGTCCTTCATGGTAAAAACAAATAACATTCCCTGAAATCGACACCCAGCCAATGAATCTTGCAGGGTATTGAGACTGTGAAAGAATTTGTTTTTTGCCTAAATTAAAAAATAACCACGAAGAACACGACCGTTTCAATATATTGAATTGTTCTCAGTAGAGAATAATTTTTTCAACCTACTTAACTGATGTTACGCAGTTATTCGAATTTAGACTGCTATTAACATTTTTATTATTAAAGTGTCGCTACCACGACGATTATTTGAATCGGGTTCTCGCACCCGAAGGCAAGTTACTTTCTTTTGCTTC
>NZ_JAWPOH010000219.1:0-522 GCF_037671525.1 Methylobacter svalbardensis | reverse complement strand
CGCGAAAATGGATCAATGGGGTTTTGGCATCCACCAGCTGTTGCCATTCTTCAGGGCTTAACGCTTCATCGCCGATGGTTAACTGGTATTGGTACTCGGTCAGCTTATCCATGGAAAAATAAGATTGCGCACTGGCTGCGGCAGTCTTACTTTTACCACCCGAACGCAAACGGAGTTTCGCGCGACGACGGCCTTTCGGCGTTAACCAGGCAGGAATAATAATTTTAAAGCCAGCATCCTCCAATATCCAGGCACTTTCCTTTAGAAATTCAAAGGCCTCATCCAGTGTGAGCAGCACACTATCAGGCTCGCTGCCTTCCATGCCTAGCCATAATTTAGGATAAATACGTGCCGCTTGAGCCAAGTTTATTAAGATTTGTTGTTCAATTCCCTGACCGAATTGCTGCTGTAACCGCTGATGAAAATGCTCTTTATCAGCCCAAAATTCTGCCAAATCCAATTTAAGCGAGGGATCTTTGTGTGAAGAAAGGAAGAAAACTAAACGCCACTGGTCAACGTGAT
>NZ_JAWPOH010000218.1:0-522 GCF_037671525.1 Methylobacter svalbardensis | reverse complement strand
CGCGAAAATGGATCAATGGGGTTTTGGCATCCACCAGCTGTTGCCATTCTTCAGGGCTTAACGCTTCATCGCCGATGGTTAACTGGTATTGGTACTCGGTCAGCTTATCCATGGAAAAATAAGATTGAGCACTGGCTGCGGCAGTCTTGGATTTACCCCCCGAACGCAAACGGAGTTTCGCTCGACGACGGCCTTTCGGCGTTAACCAGGCGGGAATAATAATTTTAAAACCAGCATCCTCCAATATCCAGGCGCTTTCTTTTAGAAAATCAAAGGCCTCATCCAAATTGATCTGCACACTATCTGGCTCACTGCCTTCCATGCCCAACCATAGTTTGGGATAAATTCGCGCGGCTTGCGCCAGATTAATTAAGATCTGCTGTTCAATCGCCAAGCCGAATTGCTGCTGTAACCGCTGATGAAAATGCTCTTTATCAGCCCAAAATTCTGCCAAATCCAATTTAAGCGAGGGATCTTTGTGTGAAGAAAGGAAGAAAACTAAACGCCACTGGTCAACGTGAT
>NZ_JAWPOH010000217.1:0-523 GCF_037671525.1 Methylobacter svalbardensis | reverse complement strand
ACTTAAACCCAGCTTTTTTAATAAGCTAGACAGATAGTTCACGTTGTAACGAACACCAAATTTAAGCCAGATGACCTCGGCAATCATGGCACTGTTCCATATTCCACAATGGAATCCATTCTCTCCAGGCCCTAATTTTATCAACGCAACCAATTGACTTTGCTGCGCTTTAGTTAGCTTATCTTTGCGTCCACGGCCTTGATAATGCTGACTTGTTAACCAAGCAATACCTTTGTACATAAAGGTTTTCACCCAGTTTATAATGGTTCTTGGATCTACCCCAAACCGTTTTGCTATTTCTTTTACTCCTATTTCTTCAGAAAACCAGAGTAGCGCTTGTGTTAATCGATATAAACGAATATTGCTTAATTTCAGAGCTGTTAATATGTTTTCTTGCAGTTTTTGTACAATTGAATTCGAAAAGCTTAGCGTTATGATTTTAAGTGCTCCTTTAAGTTTTTTCAGTAGAAATAAGTATATCTTCAAAGGAGTTTTTTACTGTTTTGGAAATTAATTTTCTGGA
>NZ_JAWPOH010000216.1:0-536 GCF_037671525.1 Methylobacter svalbardensis | reverse complement strand
GCCGCGAGCGCGCTGACCGGCAACGACAGCGATCCGGAAGGCGACACCTATAGCATCACCGGCTTCACCCAGACCAGCAACGGTACGCTGGCACAGAACCAGGACGGCAGCTTCACCTACACGCCCACTGCCAACTACAACGGCGGGGACAGCTTCACCTACACCATCACCGACAGTCAGGGTGCCACCGACACGGCGACGGTGACCATCAACGTGACCCCGGTCAACGACCCGCCGGTGGCTGTGAACGACATTTACGCGAACAACGACGCACTGACGACGGCGGAAGACACCCCGCTGACCATTGCCGCGAGCGCGCTGACCGGCAACGACAGCGATCCGGAAGGCGACACCTATAGCATCACCGGCTTCACCCAGACCAGCAACGGTACGCTGGCACAGAACCAGGACGGCAGCTTCACCTACACGCCCAATGCCAACTACAACGGCGGGGACAGCTTCACCTACACCATCACCGACAGTCAGGGTGCCACCGACACGGCGACGGTGACCATCAACGTGACCCCGGTCAACGA
>NZ_JAWPOH010000215.1:0-542 GCF_037671525.1 Methylobacter svalbardensis | reverse complement strand
AAGGCTTCAGGGGGCTATGTCAACGGACAGACGGTGGTTTTATTATTGTTGGTCACGCCGACCGTCACGCTTCCAGTAGGCTTTGCTTTTTACAGGCCCGATCCGGCGCTGACGGCATGGGGTAAAGGTAACTTCTCATTAGTTGCAGGTAACCATATTTATCAATGACTTATATCTTTTAAAATTCGCTAAAATTTGCTTTTTTTATTGCCTGCTAACCAGAAATCAATGAGTTACGATGGCTTGGTATTAAAGGAGGCTTGAATTTTCGATTTTTATGCACGGTAACCCATTGATTTATAATCTACCTGTGACTAATGAGAAGTTGCGGGTAAAGAAGATAAACGCTTGAAAAAAGAGGGTATGGCGAAAAAAGATCGTCCTGTTCAGATCGAGCGTGATAGCCATTATCCAACAAAAACGCAACTGGCTTTACGGCTGTTGCAAGCATTTAAGGATGCCCACGGTGATATTAAAATCAAAGCCGTGTTAGCCGATGCCTTATATGGTGAAGCGAATTTTATGGATAAAGCTTCACGGAT
>NZ_JAWPOH010000214.1:0-563 GCF_037671525.1 Methylobacter svalbardensis | reverse complement strand
CCCAATTTCTGGTAATTACTGATCAATGCCCTGCCCTCGTCTTTGCGCATCTGCATAATATCGCGGCCATAAAACTGGCTTTCATAGCTGAGGTTTAAAAAACCAAGCACAGTTGGAGCCACATCAATCTGGCTGGACACGATGTCGTTTCTTATTGCGGGCACATGTTTAGGAGAATAGATAAACAGGGGAATGTGGTATTTATCCACGGGCAACTCGATTTTGCGTGCACTGCCGGCGCAATGATCGGCAACCATCACAAACACGGTATTATTAAACCAGGGCTTGGTTTTGGCCTGCTCGATAAATTCATGTATCGCATAATCGGTGTATTTAACCGCACCTTGCCGACCGCTGCCCGAGGGAATGTCAATCTTGCCTTCAGGATAGCTGTAAGGACGATGATTGCTGGTGGTCATGATCTGAAAGAAGAACGGCTGGTTATGTTGGTGATCCTTGTCGGCTTCTTTTAGGGTGCGGTTAAAGATGATGTCATCGGAAACGCCCCAGGCATTGGTAAAGGTTTTTTCCTCTTCGCTGAAATCGGTTTGATCGACGATGCG
>NZ_JAWPOH010000213.1:0-575 GCF_037671525.1 Methylobacter svalbardensis | reverse complement strand
AAACAAACCCGCGCGGTAGCCGGATATAGGTAATATCAGTGCTCCATACCTGATTGGGGCGAATGATGTCGATGCCCCTTAACAGATAGGGATAAATCTTATGTTGCGGATGCGGCTTACTGGTATTAGGGCCAGGTGCCATACCGGCCAAGCCTAGCGTTTGCATCAAGCGCTGAACTCGTTTGCGATTAACCCTGTGCCCAAGTCCACATAAGTATTTCGTCATGCGCCGTGAGCCATAAAAAGGATGCCGTGTGTACTCGTCATCCAGCAATTGCAACAACAGGCATTCATCCTTATCAATGGCTTGCAGCAGACGCTTTTCACGCGCATACACGACTGAGCGAGTAACCTTGAGCAGCTTGCATTGCAGGGATAGCGCCATCGCATCATCCGGCGCTATCCATGTGTGTCGCTCCTCTATAGGCTGATCCCAGACTTTTTTTTAGGCTATGTCATCGTTAAATATTGAAAATTCCCCAGAGCAGCATTGAGTAGGGTTTCCGGCGTGAGTTGGCAGTGTTGTTCAAAAGCCCGTCGCCAGCCCAGGTAGTTTGGCAAGTATTTGGTAGCTA
>NZ_JAWPOH010000212.1:0-578 GCF_037671525.1 Methylobacter svalbardensis | reverse complement strand
GGCGAAAATTCGATGAAGCGTTGAAGGCGCTACCGAAAGCCAGTCGCGAGAATAAATTTGGCATGGCACACACTGCACTGCGTAAATTCAGGGCACTTTACCTCCTAGAAAAACAGCTCAAAGACTTGACCATAGAGCAGCGTTATTTGCTGCGCCAGGAAAAAAGTAAGCCCTTAATGGAAGACTTAAAGCAATGGTGTGATGACAGCGTCGCTAAGACCACGAAAGAATCGGCGTTAGGCAAAGCGATTCGCTACACGATCAACCAATGGGATTACCTGATGCGCTATCTTGAAGATGGAAACTTACAGATTGATAATAATGCCGCAGAGCGGCACATCAAACCGTTTGTGATTGGCCGGAAAAACTGGTTGTTTAACCAAACCCCGCGCGGTGCCACTGCAAGCGCGCTACTTTACAGTCTGGTACAAACAGCAGTCGCCAATAATCTGGAGCCTTTTGATTATCTGAAATACTTGTTTACTGAACTACCTATATTAGGTCGGCACTATCAACCTGAGGCATTAGATCAATTTCTGCCCTGGAATTTAACTGAAAAAATTCAGCCTTTAAATCAA
>NZ_JAWPOH010000211.1:0-582 GCF_037671525.1 Methylobacter svalbardensis | reverse complement strand
TAGCTGAAGCCGCTCTCAATGAGGATTTTGATAGGGTTTGCCCCAAACCCGGCAACCCCTCGAAAAATTCGTTGGTGGCCGTATTGCTACGCATGGTGGCTTGATGATTTTTTAGGAAACTTCAGTTTCCTATCCTTAGCCAACATTTTAAAATGCTTTATCGTAATCTTATTTATACGGGATTAACGAGGGCTAAGACTTTAGCGGTTTTTGTTGGCACAAGAAAAGCCTTGTCCATGGCGATAAGACAACAGGATGTTGGCCAGAGGCAGACGGCTTTAGAGGCCTTGATAAAGGCGTAAGTCATTAGGCCAGAAATTAAAACCGGCAATCTGAAAAATATCTACAGCCGATATAATCCTGATCAACTTTTATACCTCGAAAAGTGCTCCGGATTTCAAGTGTATGGTTATATTCATTGTTGGCGCTGATTGAAAATTAACCATTTATAGACTTCCAGAAAATTAATTTCCAAAACAGTAAAAAACTCCTTTGAAGATATACTTATTTCTACTGAAAAAACTTAAAGGAGCACTTAAAATCATAACGCTAAGCTTTTCGAATTCAATTGTACAAAAACTG
>NZ_JAWPOH010000210.1:0-585 GCF_037671525.1 Methylobacter svalbardensis | reverse complement strand
CGCGAACAACGACGCACTGACGACGGCGGAAGACACCCCGCTGACCATTGCCGCGAGCGCGCTGACCGGCAACGACAGCGATCCGGAAGGCGACAGCTTCAGCATCACCGGCTTCACCCAGACCAGCCACGGTACGCTGGCGCAGGAAGGGGACGGCAACTTCACCTACACGCCCACTGCCAACTACAACGGCGGGGACAGCTTCACCTACACCATCACCGACAGTCAGGGTGCCACCGACACGGCGACGGTGACCATCAACGTGACCCCGGTCAACGACCCGCCGGTGGCTGTGAACGACATTTACGCGAACAACGACGCACTGACGACGGCGGAAGACACCCCGCTGACCATTGCCGCGAGCGCGCTGACCGGCAACGACAGCGATCCGGAAGGCGACAGCTTCAGCATCACCGGCTTCACCCAGACCAGCAACGGTACGCTGGCGCAGGACGGGGACGGCAGCTTCACCTACACGCCCAATGCCAACTACAACGGCGGGGACAGCTTCACCTACACCATCACCGACAGTCAGGGTGCCACCGACACGGCGACGGTGACCATCAACGTGACCCCGGTCAACGA
>NZ_JAWPOH010000209.1:0-594 GCF_037671525.1 Methylobacter svalbardensis | reverse complement strand
AATTTCTAGCGCTTCTGAAAACCTTAAAAGATCAGCAATATGCCACGCAACAGCTTTTTTTAAATGCTTTGCACGCCATCGCCGACAATCAGTTAATAACGAAATATCAGTCTGTTATCTTGCAGCACACCGAAACATCAGGACGCTTTAATGGCGAGAGTTATGTTGATTTTTTAAAACAACTATTAGCTTACTGAAGTTTCCCAGTTTTTCAGGAGCAAGAATTTTAGAAAGTGGAAAAAATTTCGAAAATTTTTAGCAACTCTTAATACACGTCAATGCATCCCCAAATAATTCATTTACCCATTAAAAAACAATAACTTATTGTCGAACGAAGCCTTGTTTTACTGTATAATGCTAGCCTATAAGCCACTGATTATACGAATAAAACGACCTCATTTATGTTCATCCTACGCGATCTTTTACGTCCACTCCAAGCCCATTTTTCCGATACCGACCTAGTACTAAGTCAGTCTTGTTTTGTCGTATAAAATCCCCATAGAGTAGGTTTTTTACATTATTGGGGAACGATAGATTGGCAAAGAAATATATTGTGCGTTTAACTGAGGATGAGCGCACCTATTTGGAAAGTTT
>NZ_JAWPOH010000208.1:0-605 GCF_037671525.1 Methylobacter svalbardensis | reverse complement strand
TGGCTCGCGCCTTGGCCGTGGAGCCCTCGGTATTATTGCTGGATGAACCGTTCGGCGCGCTCGATGCCAGTGTGCGCAAGGATTTGCGCCAATGGCTGCGCAACCTGCATCACGACCTGAATGTCACCAGCATTTTTGTCACTCATGATCAGGAAGAAGCCATGGAAGTCGCCAGCCAGGTGGTGGTGCTCAATCATGGCCGCATCGAGCAGCAAGGCGCGCCCGGCGATATTTACGATCATCCGGCCAATGCGTTCGTGTCCCGATTTATCGGACAAACCAATGTTTTCGATCTGGATGAACACGATGCCGATTGGCTGCAAACAGCAGGCTTATCCACAGCGCAGCAAAAAGGCAAGATTGCCCATGTGCGTCCGCATGATATTGTCATTGAAAAATCGACTGCCGGTACCGATACATTTGTAACCCTGAAAGACTGGCAGCATTTGGGCTCCCTGATCCGCATTGAGTTGGTCAAGAGCGGCGCGAATGGACAGGCGGCAAGCGTTTATGCGGAAATGCCCAATGACCAGTTCAGACGCTTGCAGCTGAATAGAGGCGACAAGGTTGAGCTGCGGATACGCCACGCGCATTGGTTTCATTAG
>NZ_JAWPOH010000207.1:0-607 GCF_037671525.1 Methylobacter svalbardensis | reverse complement strand
TCGGATGGAGAGCCCGGCGCTAAAAGCATATGGAAAGGGTTCCAGAGAATACAAGACTGCGTGTATGGAATACAGATAGCCCGCAAGCTAGATGGACTGGTTTAGTATTTGTGTGTAAGGAGATGGGGTGAACGCTTACTATGCAAGATGCCAGTAAAGTTTTGTGTGTCATGAAGAAAATGCGTGAAGATTTCGCAATCCCTGCGTGAATTTTACTGTAGTGGCTTGGAAATTATTTACCTGAGAAACTATATGTCCTTTTCAAGTTTGTTAGAATTAAAATATTTCCTGCATAGCAAATCTAAAAGTGGAAAAGAAGCAACTATGCATGCATACCATAACCCTTTCTTGTAACATTTTCTTATATTATCTATAAGATAAACTTTATCTTGAAGGATTGGATTCTCTCGCCAGTCGATGAATATGTTTTTTTCATGAAACAAAAAATTCAGGACCATGAAATCATTGATCATTTTTTTAGGCTATGTCATCGTTAAATATTGAAAATTCCCCAGAGCAGCATTGAGTAGGGTTTCCGGCGTGAGTTGGCAGTGTTGTTCAAAAGCCCGTCGCCAGCCCAGGTAGTTTGGCAAGTATTTGGTAGCTA
>NZ_JAWPOH010000206.1:0-609 GCF_037671525.1 Methylobacter svalbardensis | reverse complement strand
ATGTTGAGTGATACGTTTTCCAGGCAAGGGTGAACTCCAAAAAAAATGAAATACACCCTTGTCCTACATATCGGTCAACCGGTCAAGATAGTTGTCGCCGACCGGACAGGGTAATTGTCGCCGAACACAGGAGAACACATCCACTGGCTACCAATGAACGGTAGATAAATATTGTTACAGAGCGAACTCTGTAAATAAAAGACATTCGGCTGTTATATTTATCGTACTGAAGTTTCCCAGAAATTGGAAAGGTGAATTGCCGTAACTACTGGGTTGTGGCTATTTTTGATAAGCTTTGCATTAGATGTAGCAAACCCTATCAAATATACCCCTACATGCCTGTGCATCCCCCCTGAAACTGGGAAACTTCAGGTTCTTAATATTGATTACAGATATTAATTTGCTCAAGCCTTCGTTGCAAAGCAGTTAAGCTCGCAAAACATGATTTGACCTTAGCTATGGCGACAAGCCGGGGCTAAGGTCATCTCCTTACACACAAATACTAAACCAGTCCATCTAGCTTGCGGGCTATCTGTATTCCATACACGCAGTCTTGTATTCTCTGGAACCCTTTCCATATGCTTTTAGCGCCGGGCTCTCCATCCGATT
>NZ_JAWPOH010000205.1:0-613 GCF_037671525.1 Methylobacter svalbardensis | reverse complement strand
AAGATGTTTGATGTGGTGGGTCTGCCAATCACCACGATCTGTTCGTATCCAATCGACTTCATAATGCCCGGTATACGCTACAATTTTTCTTGCTGACAGTGATAAATCGCAACAGGCGCAGCTGTCTGGGGCATGCGCCTCGATCAGATCAATCCGTTCCGGTGCCTTACGTCCATAGCCCTGTGCGCCTTCAACCTTTCCCGCTCGTCGGACTTCTTTCTCAGGTTTTTCTGGCGGGCAAGAGATGTCAGCATTTTCGCTGGGTACTTCTTCCTTACCTGAGCTTGTGTCTTCTTCAACTTCGTTGATGGTCTTGCCATCGGCTTTATCATAGACGCTAATGGGTTCATCGTCTGGCCCTACCCACGGTGCTTCACTGCTGGGAGGGCGCGAGCTATTTCGGCTATTTTGATTCAATCGCTCCCTGGCTTCCTTCAGGTCTTCCAATAACTTCGCCGATAAAAGTCGCAACGCTTCCTCATCCAGACCATCAAGGTAGGTGACATCTAATTGGCGTAGGCTATGGTCGCTCAGTTTCATAGAAAGGTTGTGTCAGAAATTTAGTCAGCAGTATGCTTGAATTAGCGTCAGTTTGCGAGAGGGGGGTGAACGC
>NZ_JAWPOH010000204.1:0-642 GCF_037671525.1 Methylobacter svalbardensis | reverse complement strand
TTTTTTTGGAATCAGAAAAGAAAATACGGACAGATTCTTAAGCCTGCATTGATTTGGGCCAGAGTCCCCAGTTTGTTTGCAGCAATAGCCCTGCTCTATGGGGCGCTGGACAGAAAAAGCAGCCCTATCAATCCGGTTCTGCGATCCTTGGTTACGGTCAGAGTGTCGCAAATAAACGGCTGCCGTTTTTGTATCGATATAAACTCCGCCGTGTTGGCAAAAAGAACGGGCTCCATGAATAAGGTGGAGGCTCTTGAACAATGGCAAGAAAGCGAGTTGTTCGATAACAAGGAAAGGCTTGTCCTGGAGTATGTCGAGGCTATAACTTATACCGACCGGCAGGTCGATGATGATTTGTCTCAACGCCTGCATGAATACTTCAACGAAGATGAAATAGTCGAACTCACCGGGCTTATTGCCTTCCAGAATTTATCCAGCAAATTTAACAGCGCCCTGGATTTACCAGCACAAGGATTTTGCCGTCTGCCGAAAAATAAAGATCGCAATATCGATGAACAGTAGGATTGATTCGAGAGCAGCGCTTGCTGCGAATCAGTTTATTCACCGGAAAATCCTGCTCCGGCTGTTTCTGGGCTGGCTGTTTCTCAGCGTAGCGGTCGGCGGCGTCGTTTTATGGCTGGA
>NZ_JAWPOH010000203.1:0-643 GCF_037671525.1 Methylobacter svalbardensis | reverse complement strand
CAGCCAGACACTTGCAGACAATTTATCAGTGCCTGCTTGTGGATATTACGTTCGGGAGCGCAGTGGCGGATTTTGCCGCCAACGCATGGTAAGTGGAATAGCATCTTCAAGCGATTTTCACGCTGGTGCGCCAATGGCGCATGGGAGAAGCTCTTAAGTCATTTTTCTGAAGTGGCTGATTTACAGGATGTTTCTATGGATGGCTCGGTGATTAGAGCGCATGCCTGTGCGGCTGGGGCGGCAAATAGCTCCGCCGAGAATGAAGCACTGGGACGTTCCAAAGGTGGTTTTGGCTGTAAGGTTCACGCGCTCTGTGATGCCTTGGGCATGCCGATTAAGTACATTCTGACAGGCGGTCAAGAAGCTGAATGCAAGCGGGCGATACCCTTGCTGGAAAACGTTAACGCCTCAGCCGTTTTGGCGGACAAAGCTTACGACACAAACGAGTTGAGGGCATGGCTGGAATGTCGGGGAATAAAAGCCGTCATCCCGCCAAAATCGAATCGGAAAGAAGAAATTAAATGCGATTATTGGCATTATAAGGAGCGGCATGCGGTCGAATGCATGTTCGGCAAGCTCAAACATTACCGCAGAATTGCCACTCGATACGAGAAAAAGGCTATTAATTACATGGGGATGCTGT
>NZ_JAWPOH010000202.1:0-645 GCF_037671525.1 Methylobacter svalbardensis | reverse complement strand
GAGTTCAAATACTCACTCACCAACTGTTGGTGACGCTTTGCCAAGCGAGGATCGAGGTCTAATAACTTTTTTTATATTCATGGCGTATGTTACTACTTTTGTGCTTTAAGTTGTGTAGATAGCTATGCCTAAAGAGAGAGAAATTGCGTAGCAACAATCTGAATTTTTTTTCAATGAATGATCGGTATCAACTAAATACATATCTTCATTGACTCCAAATGCACTTAGTGGGATACAGCGCTGCTAGGCGCTTAGAAATTTATCACGCTTTCTAATCTTCCAAAATAATGGTTTCACACATTTGCAAGAAAAATCTGAGATAAAGTATGCAATCTGTAATATTCTAACCCGATTTCTCCCCGTGCTTTCCAGGCGCCGCATTGACTATTGTTACCCGACAAAATCAATCTCAGCGTACAGAACATGCAGGTTTGTGTGATTGGAACAACATGATGTTAAAAATAAATTTTTTGTTGTTTCCAATACTGATTGCTGATTTCAAAAGGCAGACCTTAGCCCATCTCCTTACACACAAGTTGTTAAGATTTAGTAAAGTAGAATCATTTTAGCTATGAATTGGGCAAATACAGAATTTCGTAATTTAGATTTAGGTGATAAACGACTAAAGAATAGAGCCATAAAGCT
>NZ_JAWPOH010000201.1:0-658 GCF_037671525.1 Methylobacter svalbardensis | reverse complement strand
CTTGTTGGGTAGCGATCGAGTGACCAGGACGGCTGGGGCAGCCGCAGGCATCAGCGGTCGCGTGATTTTTGCCGCTTGTTGGGCAGGGATGCCCATAAAAGCTGTCGCAAAAATAGCGACTCCCCGCTTCTTTTTCTTGAGGAGTGGTATCATGCAAAAAACAAAAATTTTATTAGTCTTTTTTATCTCAACTCTCGGATACTCAACATCTTATGCACAGGATGAACATCAGCAAAGCACTCATCATTACATCAGAGACGCATCCATCACCAGCTTACCTACACCTAACAAACACGATAACTTTGGAACAACAATCACAGTGTATTCGTTGATAATTGGCGTCTATGCACTTTATTGGTTCAGACGGAAAGCGTAGTGCGTATCGATACTTAATAGAGACTGAAATCGCTTTTGACTGTCCCGCGAAAACATATTAATTTCTCAATGACCAGATTATGGGCGGACTCTCCGCTGAAGGTCGCTGACTCCCTCAGTGCAAGTTCATGTACGAATTGCTGGATGCGATTGACTTCCAGCCATAAAACGACGCCGCCGACCGCTACGCTGAGAAACAGCCAGCCCAGAAACAGCCGGAGCAGGATTTTCCGGTGAATAAACTGATTCGCAGCAAGCGCTGCTCTCGAATCAATCCTACTGT
>NZ_JAWPOH010000200.1:0-666 GCF_037671525.1 Methylobacter svalbardensis | reverse complement strand
ATGTTTTCAACCTTGTTTACGGTGTTTGCCATTGTAGGTGGCATCAACGCCTTCAATATGCTTGATGGCGTTGACGGCTTAGCCGGCAGTACTTCATTAATCATCTATTTTCTACTGTCGATTTTGTGCATTATTTATAATTCCACCAACTCTTTGCTATTTTGTTTCATTCTTGCTCCGGCTACAGCCGCATTTTTATTATTTAACCTTCCCCTTCCAGGACGAAAAAAAGCACCGGCATTTCTCGGCGATACGGGCAGCATGTTGCTTGGTTTTACCATTTGCTGGCTGGTCATTTCTGCATCGCAGGGCGACAATAAAATTTTTTCGCCTGTTACCGTCTTATGGCTTATTGGGGCACCCGTTTTAGATTCATTATGTATCATAATACGTCGTATAAGAAAAGGACGGTCGCCATTTGCGCCTGACAGAGAACATTTCCATCATATTCTCCAGGTTGCCGGCTATGGCAGATATGCGATTTTATTCATCATTTTATCGTTTACCACGTCCTTGGCCGTAATAGGGATAGCGGGAGACATTATGTTTAATGCCCCTGACTGGGTTATGTTCTACTCGTTTATTATCGTTTTTGCGCTTTATTACTGGGGCATGAGCCATGCATGGAAGATGGTAAAAGTTACCCGACATTTACGAGAACATAAA
>NZ_JAWPOH010000199.1:0-669 GCF_037671525.1 Methylobacter svalbardensis | reverse complement strand
TTAATGCCGCGATTCGTTAGTCTTCAAGATCAACTGAAACACCTATACTGTGCCGATGATATTGCAAACTACGAAAAGTTTTTGATCCCTCCTGCCGGACAGATTAACCGCTCTCTAATTGAATCCGATCAAGCCCACATTGACCAAATCGTAGCCACGCTGGGCCTTAAGGAAATGACCCAAAGCACATTGATCAGAAAGTTATGCGCGTTACCCCCGCAAAATCGAACACGGAAGGCTATTTTTGAGTTCGACAAGTTGGTGCGCAGTATTTACACCTTAAAGTATTTGCGTGATCCTCAGATAGAGCGTGATGTACACCGTTCGCAAAATCGCATTGAATCCTATCACCAATTGCGCTCATATACATCCCAAGTCAGCGGCAAAAAACAGCTAATCGGCAGAACTGATTTGGAAGCAGCCATCACCAATCAGTGCGGCAGGCTAATCGCCAATGTGGTAATTGCCTATAATTCGATCATGTTATCGCTACTGCTCGACAAGTATAAAGCCGCCGGAAATGAGAAAGTGATTGCGTTACTCCAAAAGATCTCCCCGGTGGCTTGGCAACATATCCACTTCTTGGGCCACTATGACTTTAAAAACAACCGTAACCCAATCGACTTCGAAGCGATGCTGGCCGACATAAGATTTAATTAACCCCTGCCA
>NZ_JAWPOH010000198.1:0-674 GCF_037671525.1 Methylobacter svalbardensis | reverse complement strand
GATTATGCCGGACCCACAATGCCCGTGGTCTGCGCGTCAACCGGCGAAATTCGCACCGCGCAGATCTTTGTAGCGGTGTTGGGAGCCTCCAATTACACCTTTGCCGAAGCGACCTGGAGCCAAAGCCTGCCGGATTGGCTAGGCAGTCATGTACGGGCCTTTGAATTTTTTGGCGGAACGACCGTGATGCTGGTGCCTGACAATTTAAAAAGCGGGGTGACAAAAGCCTGTCGTTACGACCCCGAACTCAATCCCAGTTATCAACAACTGGCATCCCATTACTCGATCGCGGTGATGCCTGCCAGGCCCTATAAACCCAAGGATAAAGCCAAGGCTGAGGCTGGTGTTTTACTGGTCGAACGCTGGATTATGGCTAAATTACGTCATCAAACGTTCTTCTCCTTGGCGGAGCTGAATTACTGTATCAGCGCCTTGCTGAATGAACTCAATCAAAAGCCTTTCAAGCAAATGCCAGGCTGCCGTCAGCAGTGGTTTGAAACGCTGGATAAACCGGCGCTGTCACCGTTACCCAAGTACGCTTACCAGTACACCGACATCAAAAATGCCCGCGTCAATATCGATTATCACCTGATCTACGACCAGCATCTGTACTCGGTGCCGCATCACTGTGTGGGCGAACAGGTGGAGCTGCATGCCGGTGACAAACTGATTGA
>NZ_JAWPOH010000197.1:0-675 GCF_037671525.1 Methylobacter svalbardensis | reverse complement strand
CGCGTCTCTTTGATATGTTGCTTACTACTTTCATCCATGCAGATCAAGGGATGAGTTTCATCGTACGAGCGTTTGTAGACATCCAGAACATCTTCCATAGCGCAGACAAACTCGGCACTTTCTTTAGCGGGAATACACCATTCCTTATTTTGCCAGGGTTTTAATTCGTTTTTTTTAGTGCTTGTCGAATAGTTTCGTGCGATACACTCTCCACATAACCCAGTTCTACCATCTGTTGTCCAAGCAGGCGTAATGTCCAACTACTACGCCCATCAGGAGCGTCTCCACAGGCCAATGCAATAAGATGGGCTTCTGCTTCACCATCAATAACTCGGCTTCTTACGCGGGTTGGTTTCGCCCGATTTAAGGCGGACTCTAAGCCTTCCTGGACTAATCGTTCCCGTACTCGCTCAATGGTGCGCGTTGACATGCCAAAGGCTTCACTGATTTGGCTATCCTGCCATTTTTCACTTAATTCACTTACATCAGCTTTGAGTAAAATTTCAGCGTGTAGCCTTTTGTGAGCAGCCACTTTTCCCTTGTGAATCAAACTTTCCAAATAGGTGCGCTCATCCTCAGTTAAACGCACAATATATTTCTTTGCCAATCTATCGTTCCCCAATAATGTAAAAAACCTACTCTATGGGGATTTTATACGACAAAACAAGACTGACT
>NZ_JAWPOH010000196.1:0-694 GCF_037671525.1 Methylobacter svalbardensis | reverse complement strand
TCTGCTTGTTCGGTCACCTTATTGCATCTTTGGTAACGTGCGTTGTCCATGATAAGTGTTAATGGGATGTTGGTGTATTTTTGCTTGAGCTTGATGAGCAAATCCACAATCGTGTCAGAGTTAATGTAGGCCTCATTGGTTACGGTGACCAAATCGGTGCCTTTTACGCTAAATGCTCCAAGAACATTGTAACGTCTACGTCCGCTGGATGACTTGAGGAATAGCCGCTCAAAACACCAAAGCATTCCCAAAAAAGCGCCCATTACAAAGTGCGCAGCATCGACGAAGAAGACTTTGCGCTGGCCTTGTTTTTCTTCTTCCAGTAAAGGTTCAAGCTCATCGTTTAAAAAATCAGTTTGCTTTTGTGGGTCGGCTTTTGCTGGAATAACGCCCATTTTGCGGAACTTCATACCCAGACGCTTGCGCATGAAGTCACGGCAAGCACTGGGACCTAATTTGATTCCGGTCAGCACCTCGATTTCATGAGATGCTTCGGAGACAGTATGAGGAGGCTGTTTTAAAAAGTGCGATTTTATTTGATCGTGATAAGGCTGCAATGAACTGACCGGACGATGGGTGCGCGACACACCAAGCGCGGCTAAGCCGCCCTCGTCATAGTCTTTTAGGTAACGCGTCACACTGTCAGCACTGGTGCGGGCAATGCGTTCGATTTCCTTATGTGATAAGCCCAGTG
>NZ_JAWPOH010000195.1:0-726 GCF_037671525.1 Methylobacter svalbardensis | reverse complement strand
ACTTTGCTACCATGATATGGTGCACCATCTTCAACCAGAATGATTTTACCTTCATAATAAGCTAATAGTTGTTTTAAAAAATCAACATAACTCTCGCCATTAAAGCGTCCTGATGTTTCGGTGTGCTGCAAGATAACAGACTGATATTTCGTTATTAACTGATTGTCGGCGATGGCGTGCAAAGCATTTAAAAAAAGCTGTTGCGTGGCATATTTCTGATCTTTTAAGGTTTTCAGAAGCGCTAGAAATTCTTTAGGTAATTCTGCTTCTTTCAACAATTTAAGTGATTTTGGTTTCAACACATAAGCCAGGGATTGTTGATATTGAAAGCTACCACCTTTGAGCTCAATCGCACCAAACATTTTCAGACCTTTGCGAATCCCCGTTGTTTTAACCGTCGGTTGCTGTCCTATTGGAGCCCAGGTTCGCGCCAATGAACCCCACATGGCAAATGACACTTCATCGCCAAATAAAACCACACTGTTTTCTTCCTTCGCTTTTTTAATAATGGCCGGCAAGGTTTCTTCCAACCACTTTTTTCTCGCGACCTGATAGTGTTCTTCCTCTTGGCGATCGCTGATAAAGCGTGCTTTTTGGTAACTTAAACCCAGCTTTTTTAATAAGCTAGACAGATAGTTCACGTTGTAACGAACACCAAATTTAAGCCAGATGACCTCGGCAATCATGGCACTGTTCCATATTCCACAATGGAATCCATTCTCTCCA
>NZ_JAWPOH010000194.1:0-779 GCF_037671525.1 Methylobacter svalbardensis | reverse complement strand
AAGGTAACAGGAACCGATCTTTTTCCTTTTACGGGTAAGCTATAGCGCAACACTTTCACTTCCTGTTGAACCTTTCGTGATTTCTCACCTTTTTTTCGTGGCTTAATAAAAGTAATGCAGCTGGTTATGGGCTGTTTATCGACGAGATCCCATAGTTTTTCATCACCGGCTACTTTACGGTTATGCTTGGCACGAACCAACCAATCAGCGGGATAATTTAACGCCATGCTTCGGATCATTAGATTGAGAATATCACCTTCTCGATCGGCAACATAAACCAGCTTTTGTTCCGGGCAACGTTCCGCCATTTCAGCAACGCGCTCATAACCTTCTATCCATCGACAGCTTTCTTTTATGCTGTCTTGTTGTTGATCATTCTCCTTACTTGTTCCTCTTGCCCACATCCAGGCATCGGTCACTCCTAGAGCATCTCCTTACACACAAGTTGTTAAGATTTAGTAAAGTAGAATCATTTTAGCTATGAATTGGGCAAATAGAGAATTTCGTAATTTAGATTTAGGTGATAAACGACTAAAGAATAGAGCCATAAACTCGATGTTCAAGTTTTTAAGCTTAGAAATACAGCCGGAAAACGGGTAAGCTAATCAGTGTAAACTGCCACGTATTTCAACACCATGTTGATGTACGAGCCGGCACACTTTATAAAATCGTTTGTCACTGATTTAGATGCAGCCCTGGGAAAGCTAAAGTCCAATGCCAGGCTGACGCACCTACAAAAGACTTGGCTAGGATTTTGTTTAACGGGGATGTTACTGACC
>NZ_JAWPOH010000193.1:0-829 GCF_037671525.1 Methylobacter svalbardensis | reverse complement strand
TAGCATCAAAGCAGGACTCAATCAATTCGAGGACTTTGGGTTCGTCGGATAGTTGATTTAAGGCAGCGTTCAGCAGTTTGCGCTGGTGATGATCTAATTCACGGATTGCAGTAATTAATTGAAAAAACTCGGCGTTTTTCATGATGATCTCCAATTGAAAACCTACATGGCTTATTTTATGAAAAAGAAATAAAAAATTCCATAGTTAACGATGACATAGCCATTAGAAATCTCCGTAGGCCAATACTCGGACAAAGGCCGTAAGGAAATCAACCAGGATTTTCACGGCGTTTATATCCCGAAAGAACCGCAGTTGAGTTCGAAAGGCATTGCTATTGGCTTGGCCGACGGGATCAGTAGCAGCGATGTCAGCCATATCGCCAGTCAAGCCGCTGTGACAGGCTTTTTGGAAGATTATTTTTGTACCTCGGAAGCCTGGTCGGTAAAAAAATCGGTACAACGAGTTTTGATAGCAAGCAATTCTTGGTTATATGCTCAAACCCGGCAAAGCCGGTATTGTTACGATATGGACAGAGGCTATGTCTGTACCTTAAGCGCGATGGTGATCAAATCCACTACTGCGCATATTTTCCATGTCGGCGATTCAATTCACGGATTTACCGATTACGCGACCATGACCTGGAACAGCTCACCAACGATCATCGGCTTTGGATTTCGCAGGATAAAAGCTATCTATAGACTTCCAGAAAATTAATTTCCAAAACAGTAAAAAACTCCTTTGAAGATATACTTATTTCTACTGAAAAAACTTAAAGGAGCACTTAAAATCATAACGCTAAGCTTTTCGAATTCAATTGTACAAAAACTG
>NZ_JAWPOH010000192.1:0-843 GCF_037671525.1 Methylobacter svalbardensis | reverse complement strand
ACGAAGTACATGAACAGATGGAAAGTGCTATTTTACGGGAAAAACAGCTCAAGAATTGGTCTCGCGTGGCAAAAAAAAGGCTAATTGAACTGCGTAATCCCCTGTGGCAAGATTTGTGGCCCGATTTAGCATAGACCATTCAGGTCACAGGGATGTGCAAAACAACTCAATAAATGCTTTCATGTGGCTGAAAAATGGTCGGTGATTCGGAGGTCGCCAGCAATCGCCGTCATTCCGGCAGGGATTGCCGGAATCCAGATCACAGGGATGTGCAAAACAACTCAACAAATGGCTTCATGTGGCTGAAAAATGGTCGGTGATTCGGAGGTCGCCAGCAATCGCCGTCATTCCGGCAGGGATTGCCGGAATCCAGATCACAGGGATGTGCAAAACAACTCAACAAATGGTTTCATGTGGCTGAAAAATGGCCGGTGATTCGGAGGTCGCCATCCATGGCGTCTGGATCCCGGCATTCCCTGCCGGGATGACGAACTACGTAGTTCGCGGTAGAGCAACGCAGGAGCCGTTGCCAAGGTCACAGGGATGTGCACATAGACCAACAAATGGTTTCATGTAGTTAAAAAATGGTCGGTGCTTTGGAGGTTGCCAGCAATCGCCGTCATTCCGGCAGGGATTGCCGGAATCCAGATCACAGGGATGTGCAAAACAACTCAACAAATGGTTTCATGTGGCTGAAAAATGGTCGGTGATTTGGAGGTTGCCAGCAATCGCCGTCATTCCGGCAGGGATTGCCGGAATCCAGATCACAGGGATGTGCAAAACAACTCAATAAATGGCTTCATGTGGCTGAAAAATGGTCGGTGATTTGGAGGTCGCCATCCA
>NZ_JAWPOH010000191.1:0-850 GCF_037671525.1 Methylobacter svalbardensis | reverse complement strand
TGCTTCTTCTGGCTCGGTTTTGCATTGCGCGTTATTCGTATCGGTGTTTCTGCAACCCATTGCCATTGCGCTTTGCCATGATAATTAACTTGCCGTGTTTTCTCGAAATGCAATGAGTCTGCTACCTGAGCGCAAGGCATTGATTGACCTTGAAACTCAACGGTGGGTGTCTTTCTAGAACGTGTTAACCATAAGCAGTTGTTGGCCTCCCATTGGCGCATATGCCCGACAGAGTCGGCCTCTCGATCAATGATATGAACAAGCGGTTTGGCAAAATTCTGCTGTTCCAGTTTACCTATACAGTGTGTCACTTCATCCAAATGGCTTTCAACCATTTCAGATAATTCATGCTCTTGATAGGTTGCGTAACTGCCGTTGGCCGTAACCAGCCTTTGTGCAACAGGAGCAATCGGTTGCCCCGTTTGATCACTTAAAATAATGCTGCTTTGTAAATCATAACCCACATCAGTTTCGTGTGTTATCTGGTATTTATCCAGCTTACTGGCATGTTTTCGATAATTTAATCGTGACCAATCATGTACGCATAAAGCATATTGACTGCAATGCGTAGCAATGCCTTCATGGGCTGCGATTAATAAAGGCTCATGCAGTTTCGTTAAGGTTACACTGGCGTTTTTATAAAAACGCCAAGCCGCCTGGGTACTGGCAAAACTCGTGCTTTTATTAGGCAATGCCCGTAAGCCAGCACTCAAGCTGTCGGTGGAGTTCAAATACTCACTCACCAACTGTTGGTGACGCTTTGCCAAGCGAGGATCGAGGTCTAATAACTTTTTTTATATTCATGGCGTATGTTACTACTTTTGTGCTTTAAGTTGTGTAGATAGCTATG
>NZ_JAWPOH010000190.1:0-852 GCF_037671525.1 Methylobacter svalbardensis | reverse complement strand
CAGAGTGGCAAGGTGTATGGCTGAGCGTCGGTGCCATTCACAATGTTATTGAGGAAGCAGGACTTGCCGTAGTCCCAGTGGAAGCGGAGTTGATTGAAGCGGTACAACAAAGCGGTCTGTTGCACGCCGATGAAACGCCTTGGCCTGAGCAAGGTGCAAAAGGACAAAGCCTATGGCTATGGGTGTTCACCAGCACCTATGTCACCCTGTATTACGTCAGTCATCGCGGACAGGAGCTGACCAGAAACCTTCTGGAAAACTATAGTGGCAGGCTGATGAGCGACGGCTGGCAAGCCTATCGCTGGTTGACAAGACGACTGCGTTGCTGGGCACACCTGAAGCGTAAAGCAGTGGGCCTGACGGAAAGTTTCAGTCCCGAGGCGCAAGACTTCGGTCAAGAGTTACTGACCTTATGGGCAGAATTGCGCGAGGCCGTACTCCTGGCCCGAGAGGGGCCGCCGGAATCAATTCGAGCTGCTTTTGGTGATCGAATTAATGTTTTCCGAAGTCGTTGCGAAACGATGCGAACGAGTACCCATAAGAAAACGCGGGAACTGGCAGGGGAATTCCTGAATGACTGGGATGCGATCTTTGCCGTGCTAGATGACCCGCGTTGGCCATTGACTAACAACCACGCCGAACGCACCTTGCGGCATTGGGTCATTCTGCGTCAACTTTCCCATGGCACACGCACAGAGCGTGGATCTCGAGGGCTTGCACTGTTGGCCAGCGTTAGCGACACATGCCGCCAACGTGGTCATTCGCCTTGGGATTATCTACAAACAGCTATTGCTCGGCATCGGCAAAATTTGGCTCCATTGCCTTTGCCTGCGTAGGGGCGTGAACGTTTAC
>NZ_JAWPOH010000189.1:0-859 GCF_037671525.1 Methylobacter svalbardensis | reverse complement strand
AACCATTATTGAAATAGAAGGAGAAAGTTATCGAAAAAAACAGAGCTTAAAAAAATAATCAAAATTTTTTAACTAAAACCGGCCAAGGTAATTGTCGTCACCCGGACAGGATAGTTGACGCCGGACAATTGCAAGCGTTTACCAGCGCGTTCATCGAAAGGGGGTATTGTTCGGGCGTGGTGATTGCTTTTTCGATTAAGCAACCTATCACCCGAGTTTCGTAAAGATTGAGATTCATATTCATGGCATCCATTAGAAATCATATTGTTGGCGTCGCAGGTTAAGGCGGCCTATCGCCGCAACCAGATTTTAATCGAAATGGTACTGTCGAAAGTTTGAGCAAATGCAGATAATGCCTATTCTACAGGCAAAGTTATTCAGCTAAGAAATTTTGACAAACTCAGCTCGTATGGTTGATCTTTTTATATTGCTTAACCTGCAAAAGTCCGCTCCACACTAACGACAGCAGCATAATTACTGAACCTATCAGAAAGGTCACTTTGGCTAGAATATGGTCATATTGCAAAAGACCAGATTCGGTCAAAAGGTATTGCCAGTCGTGAAAACCATAGGGCGCAGAATGACCAAAGTTCCCTCCCAAGAGCGGCAACTGCCCGGCTCGTGCATCATTCATATAGGCTATGTCATCGTTAACTATGGAATTTTTTATTTCTTTTTCATAAAATAAGCCATGTAGGTTTTCAATTGGAGATCATCATGAAAAACGCCGAGTTTTTTCAATTAATTACTGCAATCCGTGAATTAGATCATCACCAGCGCAAACTGCTGAACGCTGCCTTAAATCAACTATCCGACGAACCCAAAGTCCTCGAATTGATTGAGTCCTGCTTTGATGCTA
>NZ_JAWPOH010000188.1:0-860 GCF_037671525.1 Methylobacter svalbardensis | reverse complement strand
GTGAAATCGGCGAGATACCGTGATCAACCAAATGCAATTGATAACGGCGCAAATCTTCGATGCTGGCGGTATCCGGCGAGCGTCCCAGAAATCCTGCGAAGCGCTTTACAACTCGAATATAACCGGCCTGGGTTTTGGGGGAAAGTTTACGCATCCGCATGTCGTCGATCATGCGTTGACGTAACGGGGTAATAGGCATCTCCTTACACACAAATACTAAGCCAGTCCATCTAGCTTGCGGGCTATCTGTATTCCATACACGCAGTCTTGTATTCTCTGGAACCCTTTCCATATGCTTTTAGCGCCAGGTTCTCCATCCGATTTCCTGCCTAAAAAACCACCTAACGTTGCTAGATTCCTCAGCACTTCATTAAGCGTAGGCGTTTGTTCTGGAATGTCCTTGTCGGCTAATACAAAAGAGGACTTCCATTCTAAAAGATCAAATATCAAGTCTGCTGACAAGTCCGGACAGACGCGTCCTAATCGCATTAAATACATCACTCGCCATGCAATAATCATGTACATGACTAAGGCTTTTTCAATACGTTCTTTCGTCGATAATTGCAGCTTTTCAACTTGGCAACCCACTTTCAAAATATCAAAAAACATCTCTATTTCCCATCTGCATCGGTACCAATCAATCAGTTCACAAGCCTGACCCTCATTTGTTACCTCTCGATTACTCAGTAACCGCCATGTGATAGGCGCTTTACCTTTAGGAGGGTTGATTTCCTTGGCTTGAACTAAGGTAACAGGAACCGATCTTTTTCCTTTTACGGGTAAGCTATAGCGCAACACTTTCACTTCCTGTTGAACCTTTCGTGATTTCTCACCTTTTTTTCGTGGCTTAATAAAAGTAA
>NZ_JAWPOH010000187.1:0-860 GCF_037671525.1 Methylobacter svalbardensis | reverse complement strand
ACCATCAAGGTAGGTGACATCTAATTGGCGTAGGCTATGGTCGCTCAGTTTCATAGAAAGGTTGTGTCAGAAATTTAGTCAGCAGTATGCTTGAATTAGCGTCAGTTTGCGAGAGGGGGGTGAACGCATCTCCTTACACACAAGTTGTTAAGATTTAGTAAAGTAGAATCATTTTAGCTATGAATTGGGCAAATACAGAATTTCGTAATTTAGATTTAGGTGATAAACGACTAAAGAATAGAGCCATAAAGCTAATCGAAAACCTAGCCAAGTCGCCAAAATCAAGCATACCTGAATCATGTCAAGGTTGGGCAGAGACGCAAGCAACCTATCGTTTTTATGCCAATGAAAATGTGACCTGGGATAAGGTGCTTGAAGGACATGCAAATAACGTGGAAGAACGTATCCGTCTAAGTGATTCAGCGGTTATTTTATGCCTGCAAGATACAACGGAACTAGACTTCAATGGACAACAGACCGAAGATTTAGGGCGCTTGTCTTATGATGCCCAGCGAGGGATGTACCTTCATCCAACGCTATGTGTAACATCTGATCGAATCCCTCTAGGAGTGACCGATGCCTGGATGTGGGCAAGAGGAACAAGCAAGGAAAATGATCAGCAACAAGACAGCATAAAAGAAAGCTGCCGTTGGATAGAAGGTTATGAGCGGGTTGCTGAAATGGCGGAACGTTGCCCGGAACAAAAGCTGGTTTATGTTGCCGATCGAGAAGGTGATATTCTCAATCTAATGATCCGAAGCATGGCGTTAAATTATCCCGCTGATTGGTTGGTTCGTGCCAAGCATAACCGTAAAGTAGCCGGTGATGAAAAACTATGGGATCTCGTCGATAAACAGCCC
>NZ_JAWPOH010000186.1:0-872 GCF_037671525.1 Methylobacter svalbardensis | reverse complement strand
TAGCATCAAAGCAGGACTCAATCAATTCGAGGACTTTGGGTTCGTCGGATAGTTGATTTAAGGCAGCGTTCAGCAGTTTGCGCTGGTGATGATCTAATTCACGGATTGCAGTAATTAATTGAAAAAACTCGGCGTTTTTCATGATGATCTCCAATTGAAAACCTACATGGCTTATTTTATGAAAAAGAAATAAAAAATTCCATAGTTAACGATGACATAGCCAAAATAATAGACCCAGGTGTATAACTGGAGGCGGTAATGCGTAATTTTTGTATTTCGTTTTCGGTCAATAACTGAGCAACCGGCATTAATCTTTTTAAAAAGGAGACGGGAATATTGATTTTTTTTGCTGCTGAGGCTTTTTTATCATGGGCAAGTGGAAAATTCGATATATCATTGCCGGATGTCTGCTTGGGTGTTGTTTTCTTGAAAATATTCCGGAACATAATAATTGAAAATTCCTATAGTAAGCCTGATTTGCTTCGGTCATAGCAGCAATATACAACGAAATTACGAGGAAAGCAGCAGGTTGACAGATTTGCAGATTATTAATGCGCCTATTTAGATAATAAGACTATGTTTGTTAATGGATAGTAAGTTTTGCTGCGCCTTTAATTCATCTTGATGTCTTGATGTCTTAAGGAAAGAGCAAGAGCTGTAATGTATATATGTTCTATATGATTAAGCTTGTTTATACGACACCAGTGATGTCTTTGCTTTTTAAAGCAGCTTATTGTGTCATCATTGCTTGACCTTATGAAAAGGCGTTGTATAATACGCAGCTCTTCCGGGGTAAACGCCCTGGCAGAGACGCAGCAAGAAACAAAAGTTAACAGGATGTTGACAAGCGGACTGAGTAGGTTATAATGGTC
>NZ_JAWPOH010000185.1:0-878 GCF_037671525.1 Methylobacter svalbardensis | reverse complement strand
TTCCAATGCAATTTTGGCTTTTTGAGCCCCTGTAAAAATCTTCCGTTTGCTTTCGCTCATTTCCTGCTTCTCATTTTTCGACAGAGCATAGCTTAAACTATTGTCCGGAATTCGGGGTCCACTATACAACTGGGACTGTCAATGTCGGACTCAATCCAAGCTAATATTTGTAGCAGTCAGATCAAGTTCACAACTTTACACTTTAATTTACCATCCTGAGTAGCCGATGTAACCAAAGTTGTATTGGTTCATATCTCTAGCTCTGTCATACATAGCTTCTTGCTGACTTACCTGATATTTTAAAGCCTCGTCATACTGCATAATTTCTTGGGCTTCTCTAAAATCACCTTCTCTCAACTCATGCATGACATCTGCCTGCTCTTGAGCGTTAATTTTTGCTATTCCTCTGTAAGCCATCTCGTCAGCATAATCATATGGGATCTCGTAGATAAACAGCCCATAACCAGCTGCATTACTTTTATTAAGCCACGAAAAAAAGGTGAGAAATCACGAAAAGTTCAACAGGAAGTAAAGATGTTACGCTATAGCTTACCCGTAAAAGAAAAAAGATCGGTTCCTGTTACCTTAGTTCAAGCTAAAGAAATCAACCCTCCTAAAGGAAAAATGCCTATCACATAGCGGCTACCCGTCATCAACAACACACAGATATACTTTTTCCCTAAAAAATCACAGACCTTTCAAGATATTTTTACGCATCCTAAGATAAAAATTTTCCATGACCTCAATAAAGGAGTTTTGTTTTTGCCAAAACGCAGGGAAATCACCGCCTTTTTTAATTAACATCGCAGGAATTGTGGCAGGCTGACTGGGTTCTATGCTGCTTGGCAACGGTTTAGCTCCTTGCCAAAAGCCTTTCA
>NZ_JAWPOH010000184.1:0-909 GCF_037671525.1 Methylobacter svalbardensis | reverse complement strand
GTGCTATATGGCTTTGCATAGCGGCGTGATTTTGATATGGATTCATGAATACCCCCTATTGAATAAGAGGCAGTAGTTTGCCTTGATTTTAAAGGCTTGAGTATGTGTGCTTTAATTGACGGTTACGTTTAACCACCGAATGGATACTCGCTGGATTTGCCAAACTAAAGACATCGCACAGCAACGCTATCGCGATTTTATTCAAGAAGGCAAAGGACAGCCTTCACCCTGGCAACAGTTGAAAAACCAGATTTTTCTGGGCGATGAAGATTTTGTAAATAACATGCAGAGCAAGCTTGATCCTGAACAATCGCTTAAAGATATACCCAAAAAGCAAAAACAGGCTCCGGTAAAACCATTGGCGTATTTTGCTGAACGGTATAAGACCCGTAACGAAAGCATGGCACATGCCTATTTAAGCGGCCACTATACGCTTGCTAAAGTGGGTGAGTATTTTGGTGTAAGCTACGCTACCGTGAGTCGAGCAGTGAAACAGGCGGAAAAGTGGATGTAAAATGTCAAATGTAAGGCCTGACCCCAATGGTTTTGCAATGGTTTGACCCCAATGGTTGTGACCCCAATGGTGATCATCAGAGGTCTTGAATCCTTAACCTTGTCCCATTCCGCCCACACCCGGCCAGGCCATCATTAAACGACCCGATAACGGCAATTTATTCAGCTTTGGCAGGGTCTTGCAGCAAAAAGGCTACGATACTGCGTTTTTATACGGCGGTCGGGGTTATTTTGACAAGATGAATGCGTTTTATTCCGGCAACGGTTAACGCATCGTCGATCAAACCGATTTCAGCGAAGAGGAAAAAACCTTTACCAATGCCTGGGGCGTTTCCGATGACATCATCTTTAACCGCACCCTAAAAGAAGCCGACAAGGATCACCAACATAACCAGC
>NZ_JAWPOH010000183.1:0-916 GCF_037671525.1 Methylobacter svalbardensis | reverse complement strand
AACCATTATTGAAATAGAAGGAGAAAGTTATCGAAAAAAACAGAGCTTAAAAAAATAATCAAAATTTTTTAACTAAAACCGGCCAAGGTAATTGTCGTCACCCGGACAGGATAGTTGACGCCGGACACTCCTGGCCGGTTTACGCCCATTAGTCACAGACTGCTTACTGGAAACAGCATGACAATAAGACTCCTTAACCTAAGTTTTAGGAGTTTGTCATGAAGCAAGATACCAATGATCAAAATAACCAGCAAGTCCCATGGAACAAGGGAAAATTGATTGGTCAGAAATCACCGCTCAAATTGAAAGAGATTTGGGAAATTCGTATTCGTTTACAGATGACTAAGAACACTCGTGAGTTGGCGTTGTTCAACTTATCCATTGATAGCAAGTTGCGCGGCTGCGATCTGGTGACACTTCGAATCAACGATGTAGCTCAAAGTAACCGCGTGTCATCGCGGGCCATTATCATGCAACAGAAAACGCATCGTCCTGTTCAGTTCGAGATAACAGAACAGACCAGAAATTCGCTTGAAGCGTGGATCAACCAAGCCAAGCTCAAATCTGATCATTATCTGTTCCCTAGTCGAATTCATAATTCGCCCCATCTATCAACAAGGCAATATGCTCGTATTGTCGAACACTGGGTAAAGTCTATTGGCCTCAACCCAGCGGCCTATGGAACACATACTATGCGGCGAACCAAAGCTACACTTGTGTATCGGAGAACGAAAAATTTGCGAGCTGTTCAACTTTTACTTGGTCATTCCAAACTTGAAAGCACTGTCAGATTATAGTGGACCCCATTGTCCAGACAAATAATGCCTTAATTTAAGATAGAGCCCTGTTCACACTCCAGCTGAATGGCGCTGTCCCAATTTTTTTATACGGGAACTGATATTTCTGCCGCTCCGTA
>NZ_JAWPOH010000182.1:0-956 GCF_037671525.1 Methylobacter svalbardensis | reverse complement strand
GGCTATGTCATCGTTAAATATTGAAAATTCCCCAGAGCAGCATTGAGTAGGGTTTCCGGCGTGAGTTGGCAGTGTTGTTCAAAAGCCCGTCGCCAGCCCAGGTAGTTTGGCAAGTATTTGGTAGCTACACCGTGAAAATGCTCCAGCCACAGTTTAAATCGACTTTGATAAGCATTGACATTTTGTACATGGTAAGCCCCATTGACCCGTTGGCCTTGGCTGAGATTGACGATTTCATGACTAAAGCCTTCTGCATGACAGAACGCCGTGTAGGTGGGATTGGCATCACTGACTAAAAGTGCATCTGCATCCAATGCTGGCTTTAGGGCGGCGGTAAGACGGGGCTTGGTTAGCGGCCCATTACCGGTAACGAAATCCAGTGTTTGTCCGGAACGATCGCGAGCAACCAGCACACAGATCTGTTCGTCAGAGATTCCTCGTTTAGTGGCTTTGCCGCCCCGCTTGCGAGCTTTGCGGTTAAGGTTCCGCTTGCCTTTATTTGATTCAAGCAAATACGTTTCATCGGCTTCGGTAATGCCGTGAAGAGTACTGGGTCGATCCTGGGTAATCCAGTTCAAAAAACGATGTCGCCAACGGAAACTGGTATTGCGATGAACACCCGTGTCGGAGGCGGACTTACGCACCGTCAGTGATTGGGCCATCGCAGCAAGATAGTTTAGCCATTTTGACTTCTCGCGAAGACGAGCCAGCGGAGTACCCGTGAGGGCATTGAAAGTTTTGTGGCAGCTTTTACAATAATAACGTTGCAAGCCGCTGACTAATCCGTGGCGGTATAACTCGACACTGGCACAGTGCGGGCAGGCATTTCTAGCATCAAAGCAGGACTCAATCAATTCGAGGACTTTGGGTTCGTCGGATAGTTGATTTAAGGCAGCGTTCAGCAGTTTGCGCTGGTGATGATCTAATTCACGGATTGCAGTAATTAATTGAAAAAA
>NZ_JAWPOH010000181.1:0-1003 GCF_037671525.1 Methylobacter svalbardensis | reverse complement strand
CCGAATTGCTGCTGTAACCGCTGATGAAAATGCTCTTTATCAGCCCAAAATTCTGCCAAATCCAATTTAAGCGAGGGATCTTTGTGTGAAGAAAGGAAGAAAACTAAACGCCACTGGTCAACGTGATCAGCATCGGCTTCCAGCAATTGCAAACCTAATTGCAGGGTACTTTGCGCCTCAGTTCCCAACAGTTTTTGCTGCCAGTGCTGCCAGTGTTTAAATTCATCGCGTAGCTGCTGACAAGTTCTGAGTGGCTCTGTTGTTTGTTGTTCCAGCAAGATGGTTTCTAAAAAATCATACTGAACTTTTTTAATAAAAATCTGCGGCATATCACGGGCGGCGACTGACAGCAGTTCATTAATGACCACTTCAGCAAAATGCCTTAATAACGACTCAGGTTGATATTGCTGGCTGCAAGCTAACGGCATTTGTGTAACAGCCGCTAGGATCAAGCCTTCATAGTTGCTGGATACCGCTTGCCAACGCCGATATAGCTCGATGTTCTTCCCCATTTTTCTGCTCAACAGCAGCGGAATATACTGATCCTTGAGGAGAATTTGTTTTAACGATTGGCTAAAGTAATACCAAAACAGCAAGTCGCTACCGATACGGGTATTCAGGCCAGCCTGAAAACAACACAAAAAATGGATGTTGTTAATCGCTTTTATGGGCGTTTGTAACGGATAGGCATAGACTTGCCAGCTTTGCAGCGTTACTGCTTCATTAGGTTCAACACGTAGCAACTCCGGTGACGGCAACGGCTTGCCCTCGGAGGTAGGAAAAAGTAGCGAGAGCAATGCCCCCTGCCCTGCACTAATAGGTGCTGACAGCGTGTCATTTTTTAGAAATTCCAAACAAAGTTTTTCGGGTAAGTGCTGAGGATGGAGCGGAATTTTTGGCTTACTGCTAAGCTCGTCGCTTTCTACCCACAGGTAAAAATCACCCGATTGAATAAAGTCTTGGGTATTTTTTGGAATCCAAGCGCCATGTATTACGTTCATAA
>NZ_JAWPOH010000180.1:0-1156 GCF_037671525.1 Methylobacter svalbardensis | reverse complement strand
TTAATCAATAACGGTAATGATCGGCTTTAAACGGTCCTTCAACCGGAACATTAATATATCGGGCTTGCTCGTCGGTTAAGACGGTCAAATTCACGCCCAGCTGCTTTAGATGCGATCTTGCGACCTTTTCATCGAGTTTCTTAGGCAGAATATAAACCTTGTTTTCATACTGTGCGGCATTTGCCCAAAGCTCCATTTGCGCCAGAACCTGGTTGCAAAATGAATTAGACATCACAAAACTTGGATGACCGGTGCCGCATCCCAGATTAACCAGGCGGCCTTCTGCCAGGATGATCAGGCGTTTGCCGTCAGGGAAAATCACATGATCCACTTGGGGCTTGATATTTTCCCAGGTGTATTGACGCAATGAGGAAATTTCAATTTCCGCATCAAAATGACCGATATTGCAGACAATCGCCTGGTCTCTCATCGCAACCATGTGCTGATGAGTAATAATATTAAAGTTGCCGGTCGCGGTCACAAAAATATTAGCCAGCGGAGCTGCTTCTTCCATGGTGACTACGCGGTAACCTTCCATCGCCGCTTGCAGTGCGCAAATCGGGTCGATTTCGGTAATCAATACCGTTGCCCCGAGGCCGCGTAACGATTGCGCACAACCTTTGCCGACATCGCCGTAACCGCAAACGACGGCAATTTTACCGGCAATCATCACGTCGGTGGCGCGCTTGATGCCGTCAACCAGCGATTCGCGGCAACCGTACAGGTTATCGAATTTTGATTTGGTGACCGAATCGTTAACATTGAATGCAGGAACTTTTAACGTGCCTTTGGCGACCATCTCGTACAGACGCAATACGCCGGTAGTGGTTTCTTCGGACAAGCCTTTAATATCGGCCATTAATTCGGGATATTTGTCATGCATCATGACGGTCAAGTCGCCGCCATCATCCAGGATCATGTTCGGACGCCAGCCATCAACGCCGTCAATGGTTTGGGCGATACACCATTCGGCTTCTACTTCGGTTTCGCCTTTCCAGGCAAAAACAGGAATGCCGGCCGCCGCCATTGCCGCCGCGGCATGGTCTTGGGTAGAAAAAATGTTGCAGGAAGACCAACGCACAGTTGCGCCCAATGCAGTCAGGGTTTCAATCAATACCGCTGTCTGAATAGTCATGTGCAAACAACCGGCAATACG
>NZ_JAWPOH010000179.1:0-1162 GCF_037671525.1 Methylobacter svalbardensis | reverse complement strand
TTGAACACCGATTCTGGAAAATCCAGAAAAGTGTTCAGCTTGAAACCAGAATCAGTGTTCAAGTTAAATCAGAATAGGTGTTCAGATTGAATCAGAATGAGTGTTCAGGTTGGGCCAGAATATGCAACCACCGCCTCCGCCATGGTGGCGACCACCTATACCCGATACAGATGAACTATCATTATCACCATCGCTATCACTATTTTTTGGTGGTTTGACGCCGCTTGTGCCTTGAGTAAGCCACGCTTGTGCTACTGAACCTAATCCTGAAATGCTACTCATAATAATCACCTTTGAAGTTTAAGCTTACGAAGCGGCAAAAAAATGCCACACCTTCGGTAATAAATTGCCATAATTTTGGCATTTATCGCCTTTATTTAAGTGAAAAATCAACTATGTCTATGTATAAGCAGAAATTAAGCCAACTTCAAAAGATGTTTTTCTGTCCACGGATGAATTTGGCAATCAATCGCTTGGAATTTGTGTCTGTTTCTTCCTTGATAAACCGCTTATGATCTGTCCAAAGTGTCGACAAGAGCTGCATGTGCAAAGTGAAATTTGCCCTCATTGCGGTATCGTATTTGAAAAATACCATAAATATCATCTTGAACAGACGGATAGCCAGGATGTTCAATCGCCTATTGTGACGTTAGATGAAGAAGTTGAAGCCAAGCCGCTAATAAAATTTCTGTTTCACGATACCCAGCAAAACACGATGACCTATTTTGTAGGCAGGCTACTTATTTTTATGGGTCTTGTTATTTGGAGTTTGCAACTGATGAGTGGATCTATAGAGAGTAATGCTGCCGGAAATTCTTTTTTGCATCTGGTCAACCTGCCTTTTCATGAGGCGGGGCATATTGTTTTCCGACCGTTCGGATCATTTATTACCTCGTTGGGAGGAACGCTTGGGCAGTTGTTAATGCCGTCAATTTGCATGGGCGTGTTATTAGTCAAGACCCGCGATCCTTTTGGCGCATCAGTCGCATTATGGTGGGTCGGTGAGAACTTCCTTGATATTGCACCTTATATGAAGGCTATGTCATCGTTAAATATTGAAAATTCCCCAGAGCAGCATTGAGTAGGGTTTCCGGCGTGAGTTGGCAGTGTTGTTCAAAAGCCCGTCGCCAGCCCAGGTAGTTTGGCAAGTATTTGGTAGCTA
>NZ_JAWPOH010000178.1:0-1189 GCF_037671525.1 Methylobacter svalbardensis | reverse complement strand
GGGAGGTTCGTGTTAAATGGTTCTCAGCCACCGCACTCGTTCAAAGCCTACAACAAGCCAAGCGGGATCTGGATTTAATGACTGCAATGACGCGGTTGGATAAATATCAGGTTCTGGTTATTGATGATATTGGCTATGTTAAAAAAACCGATGCTGAAACCCAGGTCTTATTTGAATTCATCGCTCATCGTTATGAAAGCGGCAGCTTAATCATCACCTCTAATCAACCTTTTAGCCAATGGGACCAGATCTTTCCAGATACCATGATGACCGTTGCGGCTATTGATCGCATTATCCATCATGCAACCATTATTGAAATAGAAGGAGAAAGTTATCGAAAAAAACAGAGCTTAAAAAAATAATCAAAATTTTTTAACTAAAACCGGCCAAGGTAATTGTCGTCACCCGGACAGGATAGTTGACGCCGGACATCCGGTTAAATACCCTCTAAGAACTACCTCTACCTCTAATGCATTACGTTCTCTACCATCATCAAAATAAAAAGCTTCAGGAGGTGGATTTTCACATATAACATTACCCAAGTATTTAAGCGATAATTCATCATTATATCTATTTTCAACTTGAAGTAAGATGTCTTTTGCTCTTGAAATATTTATATCATCTAAACTATATGAGCTACTATACCTACTCAAAAAATCTTCAGATTTTTCAGAATCAATGGAACAATGTTTTGTCATATTTAAGTCACAGTTTTTATTGTAATGTATCTATTATATAAATTATAACCTATAGCCATGAAAAACTTAATACCAACCAAGGATAATGTTTACAATTAAATTAAGGTAGAATTTTTTCAATCACTCTAAATACTTATTTATCCAATGAAACAGAGCAAATACACATACAGCTAACTGGTTATATTATATGATAATTAAACATTATGTGAAAATTCACTTGAACACCTCAACTTATGCACTTAAATGATTTCGACAAATTACTCAAGATATAAATTTCATGATTTTTTTTCTGAACCCATTACACGCTTGAATTCCTGAAGTAATAAGCGTGAAATAACTTAGGAAAATTAGATTTATACCTGAACCCATCTCCTTACACACAAATACTAAACCAGTCCATCTAGCTTGCGGGCTATCTGTATTCCATACACGCAGTCTTGTATTCTCTGGAACCCTTTCCATATGCTTTTAGCGCCGGGCTCTCCATCCGA
>NZ_JAWPOH010000177.1:0-1190 GCF_037671525.1 Methylobacter svalbardensis | reverse complement strand
AATCGGATGGAGAGCCCGGCGCTAAAAGCATATGGAAAGGGTTCCAGAGAATACAAGACTGCGTGTATGGAATACAGATAGCCCGCAAGCTAGATGGACTGGTTTAGTATTTGTGTGTAAGGAGATGCCTATAAAGACACGGATGTTCCCAAAGAACTCAAACAACGCCAAGACCATCTAGCCGTAATTACCAAAGCCAAGCAAGAAATCCAGGTCCGTGCGAAGGCGCGTTACGCCCAAGCGCAAATCAACCGTCGAAACCGTGGTCAGTATCATTAAACACATTCAGGGATTCAGTCAATTCCATCTTCGAGGTCTGGAATCCGTCTAAAATAAATGGAATTTGAAGAAAATGCATTAAAAGGATAAGAGAGCAAATAGCTTAAATTGGATCATAAAACGAAACTAGGGACAGTAAAAAATTGTAACAACCCACTTTTTTGAGTTTTAAACTTGATTAGGCGAGTTGTTTAAATTCTATTAATCCGACAGGCTCCTGGGGACTTAATGAAAATATCATAAAACAGTTAATCTTCTGTAACAATTCAAAGATATTGCAGCAAAAAGTCGAAACTTTTTACGAAAAACTTAACCTTAGGTTTTTGGATTTTATATCTAAAACCGTATTTTTGGCAAACCAGGAGAAACTGTCTTGAATAATTTCGAAACATCATATTTAGCCATGCTAATGAGCAGCTCTTTTTTTATAACAATAGCTGCAATTGCCTTGTTAAGGCCGGTTGCCTTTAAAATCGGCCTTACCGATCAGCCAAGTTCACGAAAAAGACACCAGGGAGAAATCCCGATGATTGGTGGTTTGGCGATCTACTTTTGCATCACTTACATCATCCTGACACAAAGTGTGAATGTTCCGGTCAATATGGCTTTTTTTACAGCAGTCACCATCATTGTTGTCACTGGATTGATTGATGATTTTAAAGACTTAAACTTCAAGGTCCGTTTAGCCGCAGAAGTTGCTGCGGCGCTGATCATGATCAAATTGGGTGGAGTCGAGATAACCAGCCTAGGTAATTTATTAGGGTTTGGTGAAATACAACTCGGTATGTTTTCAACCTTGTTTACGGTGTTTGCCATTGTAGGTGGCATCAACGCCTTCAATATGCTTGATGGCGTTGACGGCTTAGCCGGCAGTACTTCATTAATCATCTATTTTCTACTGTCGATTTTGT
>NZ_JAWPOH010000176.1:0-1201 GCF_037671525.1 Methylobacter svalbardensis | reverse complement strand
CTTCCAATGCAATTTTGGCTTTTTGAGCCCCTGTAAAAATCTTCCGTTTGCTTTCGCTCATTTCCTGCTTCTCATTTTTCGACAGAGCATAGCTTAAACTATTGTCCGGAATTCGGGGTCCACTATAGCCAACGGCGGATTGCCATTTAAGAAGATGAATTTTACCTCAGACACCAAGGTGGAATTGACTGTCAAGTTCTCAGATGCAACTGCTGAAGCTGACTATCTGATCGAAGATGACAAGGTCAAGATCAGTTCAGCGGGACAGACCCAAGTCTTCACGATTGACAAAAATGGTTGCTTGGACGGCGGGCAAATGATTGGCAAATTCTGCAAGATGTGAGTTTTCCGAAACAACGCGCGCGTAGGGCGGTGCCGTTTTGCGCCGCCACATAGTGGTGAGGTTGTCATTTTGGGCAGTGGTTTGGTTTTGGTAGCCACTTTTCAGCTTAACAAGTCGGTCAAACGCGCTACGCCGCTATTTGCGCGGTTTATTTTTATTTTTTATCAAGGTTTGGTGGCTTCGCTTAAGGTCTTTGAACACACCCCTAATCTTTACGTTAGGCAACACGGTCTCATTGATGGCTGCATAAGAAGGAGAAACTCATGAGTGATTACGATAATCCACAAAAGACACTGGACGATCAGGTTGCCGATGCTGTGCGAAAGGCAGTGAAAAACCATATCGGAAGCGAAAAGTTCAAGGACGAAGCGAAGAAGGAGTATCAAACCCAGATCACAGGCCTCATTGAGGCCGCAGAGAAAAAGGCACGCAATTGGGCCATCATTGTCGCCTTGCTCGTAACGGGTATTGCATTTGTTTTGGTGTTTTCCGAATTCTTGAAGGTAAGAGAGAAGCGACTGAGTATTGATGAGGAGTACGTCAAAGTACTTTCGACCGCGCAAGAACTTCATAAGACTATCGACACCTTGAAGACAGACGTTGATCGTCTTAAGGGCGAAGTCGAGGCCAGTGATAAATCGACTAAAGCTACATTTGAGAGCCTGGAGAAAAAGGCTCGAGAATTAGAGGCTCAAATCCGTAAGACGGATAAATTGTAGGGTAGATTCGCGCTAGTACTCAGTCATTCTTGTAATGTCGGATAAAGTTTCTTCAACTTTACCCGAGCGTCCTCATTAGTAAAGCGCCATTCCATAGGTCGAACAATAGCATTTCTTTTTTCTTGCCATGCTGCGATTT
>NZ_JAWPOH010000175.1:0-1232 GCF_037671525.1 Methylobacter svalbardensis | reverse complement strand
GCCAGCGTTAGCGACACATGCCGCCAACGTGGTCATTCGCCTTGGGATTATCTACAAACAGCTATTGCTCGGCATCGGCAAAATTTGGCTCCATTGCCTTTGCCTGCGTAGGGGCGTGAACGTTTACCAGTTATGCAAAAGCATACGATTTATCACTCAGATGGGAGTAAAAATAAATCCACCTAATCATTTTTCCATTTTTTATTACTTATGCAATAATTGCCTGTGCTTTCTTAGAGAAAACAAGATTAAAATCTTTACTCGTAGTAGACTTAATTAGTTTCAACGTAAAAGTTATATCTTCAATTTCATTCAATGTCTTAATAGCACTGTTTACAGCGCGCTTAAAGGACTCTTTAGCTTGATCCTTTCTTTTAAGAGGCCAAGCATAACTTCTCAATGTCGTTAAGCTGATCATTTGTGGCTTTTCTTTGGGACTTCTACTTAATACATATTCATAGATAAATTTAGCCATAAGATTTTTTTTTAGACCATGACGAACCTTGCTATCACAAACAGAAAAACCAGTTTCATCAAACAACTCTATAATTCTCTCATCAAACACTACCTCAATAGATTCACTCATTTCAAAATACCTAGCAGTTAATAAAGGGCCTGAATAATGCGCCCCTTTAAGTGGCTTAGTATATATAATATTTATATATGAACATGATAATAACTTAATTCTATTTATCAACCAATCATTAGATTTTCCACCAGACCCTTTATTTAACGTTTTCAATAAATCTTTAACGTTGAATTCATATTTTTCTGAGAAATCATTTTGGCAACGATAAAAAAGTTCAGACCAGATATCTAAGCAGCACTGATCTAGATAATGCCCTCTAAGTTTAACAGTGAAATTTTTAGAAGAGGCTATTTCTTTATTAATTATTCCAGCATCAGAGAAAAGTCTCTGCGCTGAGAAAAGTGCAGACTGAACAAAAATACGTGGCTTTGCACACTCCTTACGCGACCATTTTGTATTTTTAGAAGCCACGGCAACAGCATACGGGTTTTTCGAACCTTGCATTGGGTCATATGCACTAAAACCACTATAAAAATAACCATCATTTTCAAACTCACTATACGTTTCCTTTCCGGTTGTTCGGCGACAATTACCCTGTCCGGTCGGCGACAACTATCTTGACCGGTTGACCGATATGTAGGACAAGGGTGTATTTCATTTTTTTTGGAGTTCACCCTTGCCTGGAAAACGTATCACTCAACAT
>NZ_JAWPOH010000174.1:0-1240 GCF_037671525.1 Methylobacter svalbardensis | reverse complement strand
AAATACGGAGCGGCAGAAATATCAGTTCCCGTATAAAAAAATTGGGACAGCGCCATTCAGCTGGAGTGTGAACAGGGCTCTATCTTAAATTAAGGCATTATTTGTCTGGACAATGGGGTCCACTATAGTCTTCATCCAGCATAATAGCATCCTTCATGACACAATCTGCCGCTTAGAAGATCACCATTTACTTCAAGGTTGTATAACGATTTTCAAACTTTTACCAGACCTGAACGATTATGCTGATTCTTTCCATAACACATTTACGGTTGGATGTGATTATGATTCTATCAGTCAAGCTTTGTTGACTTTTGGTGATTATTCACAGAAGCATGATTGGAGAAGAAGATTTGGTAATCAGAATAATTCTGTATGGCGGGAACTGTTCACCCCAAGTCAGAGGCGTGGCGATTTTCATAATACCCAAAATGCATTGTATTTCATGTTGGGGCATCTTCATAATTTGCCTGCTTCCACTGTTGATTCGATTATCAATTCATATTTTGCATTATTTACAGCCAACCCTGCCAAAGAAAAGGATTGGAGATATTACTTTATTAAATATACCGGATTCCGAAAGAATGAAGACGGCTTTTATTATTGGCAGGATACCACCAAGCCTTATCAATGCATCATGATGCGGAGGTCAACGTTGGGCGGGTTTCACTGGTCACCTTTTTTGTTTTCACTAAAGAAAGCCTCCACCACTCTGATGAATTTGGAGAATTATGGGGCACCTTTGATATACGTAAAGGGTAATGCTACAGTCAAAATTTTCAATCAAAATGATGGCTTCAGGCTAGAGGCTTTAGGTTTAGATGGTCAGGCACTACTGGATGATGCAGCGAAGGCAGGATACATTACTTCGTCATTTGTATGCATGGTCAAGCAAGCATTAACCGGAGTTGATGAAGAAGATAGAATTGACAAAGGAGTCGATTTAATTCACAGCCTAAATACATTGCATGATAAATAATTGTAGGTTTTTCTAACATCTATAACAGGCGCATAATAAGAGAAGCCCGTTTAACACTTAATTCATTGATGAATGGCTGTTTTACAAGTTTTACCAGACATTCATTAGGGATTTTTGATAGACCAGTTTTGGCACAATATAGTGGACCCCATTGTCCAGACAAATAATGCCTTAATTTAAGATAGAGCCCTGTTCACACTCCAGCTGAATGGCGCTGTCCCAATTTTTTTATACGGGAACTGATATTTCTGCCGCTCCGTATTT
>NZ_JAWPOH010000173.1:0-1407 GCF_037671525.1 Methylobacter svalbardensis | reverse complement strand
TGCCGACAATCCGGTCGCCGTCGCAAACCCGTTATTGCAGATCAGGTAGTCTGTGTATAATTCTAGTTTTATTTTTTCCATCCCGAAATAATACGCTTTTTGAGGGGTGGGTGCGTAACATCAGTTAGTAATTCTAGCCGGTTGTTGGGCGGAATACGCAAATCATCAATGCGTCTGGCATTATTGATCATGCGCAGTTTACGTCGTGCCACCGCCTGAATTTGAACCGGTAGTTTTTTCGAGAACTCGCCTGCCCACGCCCTGTTCGTTTCGTCGTCATGGATCGTTGTAATCATGTGTTTGATACTATCGCCAGACGGAGGTGTTGTCAAATCGTAGTGAAGCAAAAAACTGCTATGGGCTAATTTACATAAACCAAATTATGCAAATTTTCAATCGAATCTGACCCCCAATTAATGTTCAAAACTTGCATTAACGTACTATTTATCGTACGATTAAACTTTGATTTTAACGGGCAACTTTTATGCAAACATTAACCGCAAGTGAAGCACGCGCAAATTTCTATCGCTTAATTGATCAAACTGCAGAGTCTCATCAACCGATTACCATCACTGGCAAACGAACTAACGCTGTTTTGCTATCTGCTGAAGATTGGTCAGCAATACAAGAAACACTTTACTTGTTGAGTGTGCCGGGTATGCGCGAAGCCATTACAACGGGTATTGCAACTGGAATTGAAGAGTGTGGCAAGGAACTTGAGTGGTGAGTTGGGAGTTGCTTTATACGAAACAAGCACAAAAAGATGCTAAAAAACTCGCTGCTGCAGGGTTAAAAGATAAGGCGCTTCAACTGCTTGATATTTTGAAAAATGATCCATTTCAGAACCCTCCACCCTTTGAGAAACTAGTAGGTAATCTGTCTGGAGCGTACTCGCGAAGAATCAACATACAACATCGTTTAATCTATGAAGTACTTATCAATGATAAAAAAGTCAAAGTATTGCGGCTTTGGACTCACTATGAATAGGTATGTTTGTAAATCAGTAAGCAGCCCCGATCTATACCGGTGCGGCACGGCGTATGTACCCGCCCTTAACGCTTGGTGTTGTCCGTAGAAACTTTCAATCTGGCCTGACCCGAATGGTTTTTATTAGAGCAATGTAACCAGTGCAGCAACGATCCCAATTGAAAAAGCCATTAAGCCGCCTAGTACTTAGTCAACTTAGAAATGACGGGTTCCTGTAACTGTGGGGGCGGCTTTAGCCGCCCAGTGGCGACTGAAGTCGCCCCCACATCCAGTTGAATAAAGTTGACTGGGTACTAGTACTCAGTCATTCTT
Source organism: Methylobacter svalbardensis (assembly GCF_037671525.1). Classification (NCBI taxonomy): domain Bacteria; kingdom Pseudomonadati; phylum Pseudomonadota; class Gammaproteobacteria; order Methylococcales; family Methylococcaceae; genus Methylobacter; species Methylobacter svalbardensis. The sequence continues at coordinate 108 of NZ_JAWPOH010000173.1, read as the reverse complement.
GTAATGTCGGATAAAGTTTCTTCAACTTTACCCGAGCGTCCTCATTAGTAAAGCGCCATTCCATAGGTCGAACAATAGCATTTCTTTTTTCTTGCCATGCTGCGATTT
>NZ_JAWPOH010000172.1:0-1411 GCF_037671525.1 Methylobacter svalbardensis | reverse complement strand
TAGCTACCAAATACTTGCCAAACTACCTGGGCTGGCGACGGGCTTTTGAACAACACTGCCAACTCACGCCGGAAACCCTACTCAATGCTGCTCTGGGGAATTTTCAATATTTAACGATGACATAGCCTTATAATTTGTGATGTTTGCATCGTCAGTTTTCCTTTGAACACGCATTTTGTGTTTTTAAAACATGTAGCCGAGATTGGAGAGTCCACACACTTTTAATATTGTCGTTGCTTTTCTCATCCTAATTAAGAACGCTTCGCAACAATCGCAAGGACAGGGTAAGTAGTACTGTCCTTTTGTACCACGAATGGTAATTTTTACATAGGGTGCATTATGCGGGCCTAACGCTCTACCAGCCTCGGAGGCAATAGCCAAGACTTCGCATTATACATTAACGTTATGTAGAAAAGCCCCGGTGGAAGATCGCCAGACCACCGGGGCTTTTTTGCATAGCGTGCATTATGCAAGGTCTATTTTTACTTGGACTGCAATCTAATTACAATTATTTCGGGCTATTTGTATATTCCTATAATAACGCTAATTGTTGTGGCTATAAATGATAGCAAACCTAATGTTAGTCCAATTTCTGCGCTATTTTTGCGAATCCAGCTTTCATTGTTTTTGATAATTAAAAGGCTGCCAGGAAAAAGCTTTGCCTTAAACACGAATAAAAATCCGATCGTAATTATTGCTAAAGTCCAAATTAGAAGTTCCGTTTTGATTGTGCTTAATAATTCTCTTGGAAGAAAAAAATAACAAATATTTGGTATGTTTACAGCAAAAAACAGATACCACCCTACAGGAGCATTATTAAACCAGCTATACCAGACTTTGTAGGTGTTCAGATAGGTATATGTGGTTTCAATTGCACCCGCACACCATGCTTCGGAATCGGCTTGCGCGTGCACTGTGTTTTTGTTATCTAAGAATCCTTTTGTTGTAATCGATAGGTTTTTTTCACCCTTCGAATAATCCATATCGTTTAACCATATCGAAAATTTATCGATTTTGTTTGGTAAATCACTATATTTTTTTAATTCTTCAATATTACAAAACCGAAGCTCTTCAGAAGGTAGTTCAATTTTTATTGAGCTATGTACGCTTTCACTATCGAATAAAGCACAAAGTTTATTCCATAGACCTTCTAGGTTCTGTTGACGTTTCGCCAATCAGGTAGAATTGGTTATTTTTGGTAACATGAGCCGGATAAATTTAAGCGATGAAGAGTGGACGCGTATATTGGCAAACTTAAAGAAATTAAGAGGCATTCGTGTCGGTCAGCCAGACACTTGCAGACAATTTATCAGTGCCTGCTTGTGGATATTACGTTCGGGAGCGCAGTGGCGGATTTTGCCGCCAACGCATGGTAAGTGGAATAGCATCTTCAAGCGATTTTCACGCTGGT
>NZ_JAWPOH010000171.1:0-1417 GCF_037671525.1 Methylobacter svalbardensis | reverse complement strand
GCCAGCGTTAGCGACACATGCCGCCAACGTGGTCATTCGCCTTGGGATTATCTACAAACAGCTATTGCTCGGCATCGGCAAAATTTGGCTCCATTGCCTTTGCCTGCGTAGGGGCGTGAACGTTTACGTTGCCAGTTAGTAACATGTTAATTTGTTATAGAAAATATACTGTAATTTTGGCCGACCGCTGCCGGTCAGTTTCAATTAAAAACCAACACACTCCGAGAGGGGCTTGAGGGACCACGTTTTTTTTGCTTCCAATATCAGCCCCCCATTTTTCAAAATCCTCAGCCAACTCTATGCCCCTTTAGAGACAGTATTAAGGTCATTGGTTGTGTCGGTGAAGCGACAAAACCATGATGTTCATAGAAGGCTTTTGCTTCAATTGAAAGAGCATGAACAAGAAGGCCGCGTATGCCAAGAATTCCACCAGCTTGGGCAGTGCGAAGGACAGCATCTTGAAGCAAAGCAACCCCAAGTCCTTTTCCCTGAAAAGGCTTATCAACAGCAAGACGGCCAAGAATGGCGACAGGAATAGGATTGGGCATATTGCGACGGACTTGGATAGGTGCATCGTTCAATTCCAGTGCGCCTGAAGCAAGGCAGTAATAGCCGACAACCCTTTTATCTTCGAACACAACGTAAGTACGAGAGGCACCACTGAGCTGATTTTGGTACGCCCGCTTCTTGAGCCAATCATTAAGGCTATCAACATTACAGGCAAAGTCATCAAGCTGATGATCCGAAGCCAACAGAATGGGGGAAGAAAGCACTATTTATTCCAAGGTTTTGCGGCAGCCATTAGTCTTTCAAAACCCTCACCTTTAGGAGGTTGATCAAGAACTTCAAGAAAATAGTCGTAAGTCGCCTGATCAACCCGCACGAGTGCTTGGTCAAGCAAGGATTCTTCTGCTGCACGTCGAGCGGCATCAATCATAAAATCAGAGCGTGTTTTACCCTGAGCCTTTGCCGCCCTATCAATTAGAGTGCGGATATCATGGCGAACACGCAGGTTGACCGCATGGGTTTGTGTATCGGATGTTGTTTGGCTGTAAGACATAGAAATTACCTCTCTTTTAATCTACATCAACCATAACATAAATGTATACATGTTGTGTATCTATTCATAGCGTCACAATGGCTGCATTGTTAGACAAATTTGTTTGACTGGTAAAGGGCATCTCCATCTTTTGATTTATTGACAATTTCCTTATTTTGATAAGTTGATGGATAAATTAACGATTTATGGCTTAAAAAAGGCGTAAAAAACCATCTGCCGAGACTGTTCATTTAATGCCGCGATTCGTTAGTCTTCAAGATCAACTGAAACACCTATACTGTGCCGATGATATTGCAAACTACGAAAAGTTTTTGATCCCTCCTGCCGGACAGATTAACCGCTCTCTAATTGAATCCG
>NZ_JAWPOH010000170.1:0-1444 GCF_037671525.1 Methylobacter svalbardensis | reverse complement strand
GTGACATTCAGGTCGTGATGCAGGTTGCGCAGCCATTGGCGCAAATCCTTGCGCACACTGGCATCGAGCGCGCCGAACGGTTCATCCAGCAATAATACCGAGGGCTCCACGGCCAAGGCGCGAGCCAGCGCGATACGCTGGCGCTGGCCGCCGGAGAGTTGATCTGGATAGCGGTCATGCAGCCAGTCAAGTTGCACCAGCTCCAGCAGCGCATGGACTTTTTTTGCAATCACTTCATTGCTTAGCCGTTCGCGGCGCGGCTTAACCTTTAAGCCGAACGCCACATTATCAAACACGGTCATATGCCGGAACAGCGCGTAATGCTGGAACACAAAACCGATTTGACGGCTTTTAACCGGTTTATCGGTAACCTTGTCGCCTTTCAAAAAAACATCGCCCTGGTCGGCTTGTTCGAGACCGGCAATAATGCGCAGCAACGTGGTTTTACCGCAGCCGGAAGGCCCCAGTAAGGCAACCAATTCGCCTTCGGGAATGTCGAGGCTGATATTGTCCAGCGCGGTAAAGGCGCCGAAATGTTTGCTGATATGGTTTACGCTAATGCTCATGATGGATTCCTGATATAAATTTTTAAATACGCGAATTCAAAAAAATTGTCCACGAAAGACACGGAAAACACGAAAGAAAAATGAATAAGCACAGAAAACACGGAGACTCAAAATTTTATTCTTTGCGCTCTTCGATTAGAACGATAATGTGTGTAAATAATCGTCTTTATTAATGCTTTTTTTCGTGGCTTTTGTGATTTTCGTGGACTCTATTTTTACCGGCCAATAAAATTTAATGCAATTCAACCGCTTGCCGGGTCGCTTTCAATTCCTGGTTTTGCTTCCATTCCAGCACGGTCTTAAACACCAGCGTCACCACGGCCAAGGCGGCTAAGACTGACGCACCGGCGAAGGAACCGACGAAATCGTATTCGTTGTAACTGACTTCGACATGCAGCGGCAGCGTATTGGTGAGTCCGCGGATATGACCGGACACCACCGAGACGGCACCGAATTCGCCCATCGCTCTGGCGTTGCACAACAGCACGCCGTTCAGCAGGCCCCATTTGACGTTCGGCATCGTGACTTTGAAAAAGGTTTGCCAGCCGCTGGCGCCCAGCGACAGTGCGGCCTCCTCTTCTTCATGGCCGATTTCCTGCATCAGCGGAATCAGTTCCCGGGCAACGAACGGAAAGGTCACGAACAAGGTCGCCAGAATAATGCCAGGCACGGCGAAAATGATCTTGATGTCATGCGCCGAAAACCAGGGCCCCAGCCAGCCTTGAGCGCCGAAAATCAGCACATATAGACTTCCAGAAAATTAATTTCCAAAACAGTAAAAAACTCCTTTGAAGATATACTTATTTCTACTGAAAAAACTTAAAGGAGCACTTAAAATCATAACGCTAAGCTTTTCGAATTCAATTGTACAAAAACTG
>NZ_JAWPOH010000169.1:0-1450 GCF_037671525.1 Methylobacter svalbardensis | reverse complement strand
CCCTCCTGCGTAGGACTGCAAGATGCCACAGATCCTAGTGGGCAGGCGCCTGACAAGCCTCGAGGGAGGAAATCGCGGGATATACTAAGGCTGGTCACGACAGGCGATGGACTATGGAGATTTGAGTGGTTGACCTATCTTTGACATGCCAAAGTAAGCCGGTCTGCCGGACCATGAAATCGCTCAGGCGAGCCATCTCGAAGCAGATACCTCTGATTTTTCGTTGCAGTGGAGTGCAAAAACCGGGGATTTTACGCCACCAGACAAAGTCTTCCCGCATCGGCTCTGGCTGATGAAGCGTTGGCGAGTGGCTTGGGTATCGAAAGACGCAGGAACTCATGGTACGCCTCGTTGTTGGGGTGGTGCACGGATGAACTGTTTGCGCGCCAAGATTTCGACAACGATCATCGTCGCACCACAATCAGGGCAAACGAAGACCGGTTGGACAGATTCTGTCGACGACTCAGTAACCTTTGCTTCCTCAGGGGCCACATGCAGCAACTCACGTATCCGCGTAAGATTATCGTGTCGCCCGGCATTGGCTAACAAGCCATAATGCCGAATGCGATGAAAACCACTGGGCAGCACATGCAGTAGGAAACGGCGGATGAATTCGTCGGTAGAGAGCGTCATGGTTTTATACCGCGTTTTGCCCTTAGCTCGGTAGTCTTTCCAGCGAAACGTAACCCCCCGTTCGTCCATGTTGATAAGCCGTGAGTTGGCGATAGCCACCCGGTGGGTGGTGGGTATAACGCGACAGATATGCCAATACCGCATCGGGTCCGGCAAATGGGCGCTTGGCGTAGACCACCCATTCGCATTTTTTAAGCGTGGCAAGCCAGTCGGCGAAGGCCGCCGCGTCCGATAAATGGGCATGCTCACCGAAGAACTGCAATTGTCCAGCTGCCTGCGCTTTGCTTAGCTGTTCCAGAAAACGCCGTCGAAACAGCCGTGACAGCACCCGTACTGATAAGAAGAAACCCGGCTTGCAAGCCAGCCATCGCTCGCCGTCTAACGATAACCCGCCACCGGGGATGATGCCATGCACATGCGGGTGATGCGTCAATGCAGATCCCCAAGTATGCAGGACTAGGGTGGCCCCGATTTGTGCACCCAGATGTTTGGGATCTGCGGCGATGGTGCTCAGCGTCTCGGCGGCAACCTCAAACAACAGTCCATAGATCACCGCCTTGTTGGTGTAGGCGATGGCGCTGATCGGCGCGGGCAAGGTGAACACCATAGGGTAATACTCTACCGGCAACAGATCGGGGTGATCTAGCGTCGTTTCAAAGAGAAACTTGAGCCCGGTGAGGGTTGCATTTAGTGAAATCGGCGAGATACCGTGATCAACCAAATGCAATTGATAACGGCGCAAATCTTCGATGCTGGCGGTATCCGGCGAGCGTCCCAGAAATCCTGCGAAGCGCTTTACAACTCGAATATAACCGGC
>NZ_JAWPOH010000168.1:0-1453 GCF_037671525.1 Methylobacter svalbardensis | reverse complement strand
TAGGGCTGCTTTTTCTGTCCAGCGCCCCATAGAGCAGGGCTATTGCTGCAAACAAACTGGGGACTCTGGCCCAAATCAATGCAGGCTTAAGAATCTGTCCGTATTTTCTTTTCTGATTCCAAAAAAATGGCCGAAGGTACCATGGATAACTGGAAATGGGCTTTTCTGTGACTCTCATCTCATCACCGAAGCTCCGTAATAGCCTCGCGCAATACAAATAGCGCTGATCGTAGAAAGAGAGCGGCAATTGCTAAACCGACTAGAATATCGGGCCAACCTGTATGAGTAAACCATACACCTGCGGCGGCAAATAATATTGAGATATTTGCAATAATATCGTTGCGGGAACACAACCAAACTGAACTCATGTTTATATCATCGGCTCGATGCCGCCAGAGCAAAGCCAAACAAATACTATTGGCTGCAAGCGCCAGTAGACCAATTGCACCGATGGCCTCGAATACAGGAACCTCAGGAAAAACGATCTTGTAAGCGGCCTGCCCAAGAGCGAAAAAACCAAAGGCCGCCATGATGCCACCTTTGAACAAAGCAGCTTTGACTTTCATTCTTGCGCCGCGCGCAACAACGTAAATACTGAAACCGTATACTAAGGCATCGCCAAGCATATCCAGCGAATCCGACACCAGCGAGACAGAGCCACTAATCAGTCCCGCTGTGAGTTCTACTATGAACATGACAGCATTTATACCTAATACTATCTTAAGCGTCGAGCTTTGGCGATTACGAAGCGCCTCAATCTCGCAAGCTTTGTCATTGCAACAATCAGACATTTGACTATCCTATTTTTATAAAAGGGTTTTTAAGTTATTGCCAGAGGATGGTAACACTGCCATCCCCTGGCCTGTGTGAAGCATTACATCTGGCGATGCATCTTTGCCATTTCCAGGTTTTCCTCGACGGCGTTTTCATAGACATCAATCAACCTTTCACAATGCGCTTTAAAATCTTCCGCCTGTCTGTCATAGAGATAACTTTTTGACCGATATTGGCTAAGCAATTTTTTGTGCTCGTCAGCTTTAAGCTGCATTTCTTTCGCCGCTTCCTCATAGTGTTGTGCCAGCGCCTCATGATCGGCTTTGGATGTTGCGTTTTGCACGGCTTGACTCATATCCATCGGATGCGGGTTCATCTCCGTGCAAGCGGACAGTAATCCAAGAGTTAAAGCTAAGGTAAGGTAATCAGTGATTTTGTTTTCATGGATTTTCTCCAAAGTAGTTCAAAAAGTTTTTTGTATCATCGTTTTTCAGGTTGTTAACGGGGTCTGAAGTCCAACGGTACGAAAAGTTACGATAGCACCTAGTACTAAGTCAGTCTTGTTTTGTCGTATAAAATCCCCATAGAGTAGGTTTTTTACATTATTGGGGAACGATAGATTGGCAAAGAAATATATTGTGCGTTTAACTGAGGATGAGCGCACCTATTTGGAAAGTTT
>NZ_JAWPOH010000167.1:0-1469 GCF_037671525.1 Methylobacter svalbardensis | reverse complement strand
GATAAGAATCCTGCGGCTAAGCTCAAAGAATTGGCTGGACTTATTGATGAGGTTTTTCAGTTAATGCCTTCTGGAAAACATATGGTTGGGAGGGATTTGGGGCGTTTAGGGCCGACGGTTTCGCTACAGTACCGTGCTGCTGGATAATTTTCCAAGAATCAGGCTGCAAAAAATTTAAAAACTTGAACATCGAGTAATAGGCACATTTCTTAGTACAGCAGTTTTCGCCGAAGAACATGCATTCGCCGCAATAGAACATACCAGTGCCGCCATAGCTCAAGGCAAGGCAGGCAAAGCGCCAGCATTGGTCGAACATGCGGAAAAAGCACTGGAACACGCAAAAATGGCAGAAAATGTGGCAAAGGGGCATTTAAAATCCGAAATAAAATCCGCCGTGGATGAGCTGGAAAAAGCCATTGTTGCAGGCAATACAGGTGATGCCAAAACAGCGGTTATACCCCTCGAAAAGGCTTTGGGCTTACTTCAGGCTGGCAACAAATAAGGTCACTATCTTAGCAAACCAATCGACTGCACCAGCTAGTGCTTCAAGCAATTCGAATCCTACTCAAACTACAATCGATACAATAGATACAATCGTCTAATTAGGTCAGAAGTTCATACGCATGCAATCTACCTAAATTGCATGCGTACAACACCTTTTCCTGCCTTGTCTTTATCGCCGTTTAAACTTTCGCTGAAAAAAGGGATCCTGCTCCACTTTGCCCCGCATTACTTGCATTACTTGCCATTTTGTTTAGAAAATCTTGTAATGTAGGTGTTGAAGACGATGAAGAAGATACTCCCCCAATCGCACTCAGGAGATTAGAAAAATCTGTTTGCAGTTTACTGGCATTGGTTCCGGTAGTCCCTGTAGTCCCACTAGCCCCAGCGGCCCCATCAACATTAGCTTCTAAATTGCTTAAAAAATTTTGCAATGTTGGAGAAGTAGATGAAGTTGAACCCCCCATTGAGCTAACGAGATTAGAAAAATCAGTTTTCAATGTAGCGTCAGTACTATTTGATACAGCGGTTCCGCTGGTGTTATTAAGCGAACCAATCAAACTCTGTAAATTCGATACCACATCACTGTATCCATTATGGATAGAAGAAGGCACGTTACTATCAGTAGTCGTTGACTGTTGTTGCTGCGCTACTCCGCTTTGTCTTAACGATTGATGCAAATCATGCATAAATGTGTGCAATGCGTGACCAACATCAGTTGACGTTGCTGAAACGCTTGGGGTAGTGCTACTTGTAGTTGATGTGCTGGTAGGACTAGGACCTGATAAATTCAAGCCCAAACCCTGCAGTGATTGCATAACATCCTGCATAAATGCACCACTGCGTATTCTGATTAATTTGAACACCAATTCTGGCCGAACTTGAACACCTAAAACCTAACGCATCGATGGAAGTGAGTTTTTACTCTACGTGTTCAACTTGGGTCAAGGAATTCATTTTTTTTCGCA
>NZ_JAWPOH010000166.1:0-1497 GCF_037671525.1 Methylobacter svalbardensis | reverse complement strand
GAGTTCAAATACTCACTCACCAACTGTTGGTGACGCTTTGCCAAGCGAGGATCGAGGTCTAATAACTTTTTTTATATTCATGGCGTATGTTACTACTTTTGTGCTTTAAGTTGTGTAGATAGCTATGCTCCTGAGGGAGAGGAGCGGGGAGAGGAGAATTAAACAAGCAAAAATGCCTTTTTTGATTCCCCCTCACCCTACCCTCTCGGCAACTGCTCTTGCGTTGCTAAGCCACAGGGATGTGGCGAATGCAGAAAACGCATGGAGCAGTTTTCTACCTACCTCCTGCATCCCTGCAGTCGTCCCGCTGGAGAGGGATGTTGTGCTTCGCGCTGAATAGTTACGGTAGTTGGGTTATTCTGCATAAAGGTACGTAACGCACCATAGGATTTCAAAATCTCACTTCCAGTGCCGTTAAAGATTTTTGGAGACAGAGAGAGCAGTAAACCCCTTAAGCTTTTGTATTTGACTCGCTCAATGGCTTCTAATAGCTGCTGTCATTTTCAGAAGACATCTGGACAAGTCATGTCCGAAACCGAGCGGTTGCGGACATCTATTTTATGAGGTGTACAAAAGTAGGCTAAATGTATTTCGGACACATGCTATAATTCGTACATCACTTTCGGACGGAATGGGCTCATGTCACGCGTTTTTGCTTACTGTCGAGTTTCTACCATCGGCCAAACCACCCAGAACCAGAGTCTTGAAATCAAGGCGGCAGGGTTTGCTATTGAAGCGCAGCGACTTATTGAAGAAAGTATCAGCGGATCAGTCGCCGCAAAGGAACGCCCAGGGTTTACCAAATTGATCGACCGCATGGAATCCGGCGATATTCTGGTCGTAACAAAACTTGACCGGCTTGGCCGTAATGCGATGGATGTACGGGCAACTGTCGAACATCTCGCTAGCATAGGTGTCCGTGTACATTGCCTTGCACTGGGCGGTGTTGATCTCACCAGTCCGGCAGGAAAGATGACCATGCAAGTCATCGCCGCTGTAGCTGAATTCGAACGTGACTTGTTAATTGAACGAACACAGTCAGGGATAAACCGTGCCAAGGCCGCTGGCAAACAATTTGGCAGACCGACCGCGTTAACAAAGGTGAAACAGGTTATAGTTTTAGAAAAACTGGCTACTGGGATCAATGTTTCTGACTTGGCCCGCGAATTCAAGACCAGCCGCCAAACTATCATGCGTATTAGAGAAGCGAACTTGCCATCACAACAAGGTGGGTAGATGATATTGCTTTAAAACGTGCAGCTTTCTTTATATCGTATTTGATTCAGGTAAATAACCTAGCCGGAATTTTCGGCGGTTAGGGCTTAGAACCCCATTATCCCGTCCCAAATTAATTATTGAGACTAGTACTCAGTCAGTCTTGTTTTGTCGTATAAAATCCCCATAGAGTAGGTTTTTTACATTATTGGGGAACGATAGATTGGCAAAGAAATATATTGTGCGTTTAACTGAGGATGAGCGCACCTATTTGGAAAGTTT
>NZ_JAWPOH010000165.1:0-1542 GCF_037671525.1 Methylobacter svalbardensis | reverse complement strand
TAGCATCAAAGCAGGACTCAATCAATTCGAGGACTTTGGGTTCGTCGGATAGTTGATTTAAGGCAGCGTTCAGCAGTTTGCGCTGGTGATGATCTAATTCACGGATTGCAGTAATTAATTGAAAAAACTCGGCGTTTTTCATGATGATCTCCAATTGAAAACCTACATGGCTTATTTTATGAAAAAGAAATAAAAAATTCCATAGTTAACGATGACATAGCCTATTTCTAAGCTTAAAAACTTGAACATCGAGTAATAAAAAACGAAAATTGAATCTCTGCGTATTACCAGGTCAATAAGGGCAGAACAAATGCGATACCCATCACACAATTCAATTCGTTAAGCGACCATTAAGGTTAAATCGAATACTATAGCTCAAAGTTTATCACTAGCTAATTTATGTCTGTACAGACCAATATACAACCAGATTAAATTAATGAGTTAAGGAGGATAATAATGAAAAAGTCGCTTTTTTTTACTCTATTGGCTGCGTTTACCATTATATGTTCATCTGCATCCTACGCATCAGGAGCTGAAGGTCGCGGTCATAGAGGAAAACACCACAAGCATCATCATTCCGAATAGGCCAGATATTATCCGGAACAGCCTCGATATTCAAAGCCTCAAGATCCGCGCTCTCACCAGGGTTTAGCCGGCAGCGTTTTAGTTTAGGCCACAAAATAGGTAATGGCGACCCAATGCTACTGGACTGGGCGCTGCCGCAGGTTCTTATCTCGGCAATGGAATTGCCGGAAAACGCTAACTTTGATTGATTGACCGGCAAGTTTAATTTTATTAACTCAACACCGAATCCAATAACTCAAAGAGAAAATACCATGAAACAATTGCTTTTTTTAAATTCAATTAACTGCCGCTGTAATCCTGTTTTCACCGCTATCTTATGCTGATCATTCGGGACGCCGTGGTCACGGCTGGCAACAACATCATAAGCATAATAGACATCATCGCCACTATCACACTTTGGCAAACCAGGAGAAACTGTCTTGAATAATTTCGAAACATCATATTTAGCCATGCTAATGAGCAGCTCTTTTTTTATAACGATAGCTGCAATTACCTTGTTAAGGCCGGTTGCCTTTAAAATCGGTCTTACCGATCAGCCAAGTTCACGGAAAAGACACGAAGGAGAAATCCCGATGATTGGTGGTTTGGCGATCTACCTTTGCATCACTTACGTCATCCTGACACAAAGTGTGAATGTTCCGGTCAATATGGCTTTTTTTACAGCAGTCAGCATCATTGTTGTCACTGGATTGATTGATGATTTTAAAGACTTAAACTTTAAGGTCCGTTTAGCCGCAGAAGTAGTTGCGGCGCTGATCATGATCAAATTGGGCGGAGTCGAGATAACCAGCTTAGGTAATTTATTAGGGTTTGGTGAAATACAACTCGGCATGTTTTCAACCTTGTTTACGGTGTTTGCCATTGTAGGTGGCATCAACGCCTTCAATATGCTTGATGGCGTTGACGGCTTAGCCGGCAGTACTTCATTAATCATCTATTTTCTACTGTCGATTTTGT
>NZ_JAWPOH010000164.1:0-1572 GCF_037671525.1 Methylobacter svalbardensis | reverse complement strand
GCGAAAAAAAATGAATTCCTTGACCCAAGTTGAACACGTAGAGTAAAAACTCACTTCCATCGATGCGTTAGGTTTTAGGTGTTCAAGTTCGGCCAGAATTGGTGTTCAAATTAATCAGAATACGCAACATTTCAAAGCTTAAGGATGTATCATCAAAATTAGCCTCAAAAGAGCCTAATAACGCGTTATTTCGTTTTTTTAGCCAAACCCCCGTTGATGATGTACGGACTCTAACAAAGAATTTTTGTCCGGATGAAGCAAGTGCAAATCATAGCTCAAAAGGAGAATGGATATGGGAACAAGCAGATTCTAGTTCATGGACGCGACCCTATACTAGCCCTAAAAATGGAAAATCAACGAGCATGCTCTGGGATTGTATAACGATGAGAGGATTTTTAGGCGATACTTCATTAGGTAAGAACGGTGATTAGTTAATATGGATAAACAACGACAAAATGACAGTGGACCAGCCTCAAGTGTGGGGGTTGAAGTCCAGTGTAGGGAGCTGATTTATTTTCACCAGATCGGATTTTGTCTGGCTGCTAATCTCCCTTTAGGATGGACATGGAAATTTTAACAATCCAAGTCTTCAAGGTAGCTAAATTGATGTTCAATTCGTCTGCGACGGACTGAATCGATTGGCCATTGCCACGACTGTAAACCTTTACCAACGCCTGCTCTTTGAAGCCTGCCGAATACCTTTTATATTTTTTCATGACTAATCTCAAATTTTATTTTTTTCTTAAAATTTGAGGCGACAACTATTGTGACGCAGGGGGCTTGTTCCAGAACTTGCGTATGTTTTCGCATTACCTGCGCAAGTTTTTCTGTCAATGTACAAGAATGATGAGGAAGAAGTCTATCTGCTGATAGGTCTTGAAACACTTGGTAGCTGTGTTAAAGAAGGATTTGATAACACGGAAAAACTTGCTCTTTGGCAGCTCAGACACAAGAGTATTGCCCGTCGTTCTATACATAGAGAGTTCGATTTGATTGAACCCTATTTAGAATCAGCAATTCCTAGTGAAAAATTCTCAGATGTCATTGACCGTATTAAGAGTGCGGTAAAGATTGTTAATTTAAACTAATCTGGAAAATTTATGAGGATGCCACATTCGGACGCATCGCTCGCGATTGATACGTTTACTGTGTTCAGCTATTGGAATGGTGGTTTCCGTTATCTTGTTTCAAAATACACAATGAAATGACCGCTTGTGTCGATTGTGGTACTTGGTGAATGGCAGGTATAGGAAAATGTAAAATCATAGCCGAATGACTGCAAGGGGTCGTTAACGGATGACCAGAAACCAAAATTTAGCTAGTTTCCAATGTCCGCTTTGGAGGTGCGACCGTTTTTCAACGGCCGCTGATATACGTTACTTAAATCTAAATTTCGGTTTGTTCCGATATTTCAAGAGCGTCATCAACCTCGATACCGAGGTATCTATAGTGGACCCCGAATTCCGGACAATAGTTTAAGCTATGCTCTGTCGAAAAATGAGAAGCAGGAAATGAGCGAAAGCAAACGGAAGATTTTTACAGGGGCTCAAAAAGCCAAAATTGCATTGGAAG
>NZ_JAWPOH010000163.1:0-1582 GCF_037671525.1 Methylobacter svalbardensis | reverse complement strand
TAATTGAACGAGTGCGTTGTTTTAATGTTCATTTTAATGCAATCCATTCAACTTTAAAACCCACTCGAATCAATCCATAAGTCGGGAAATCAAAATACATTCAAAGTTGCTGTATTTCGACAGCCTAGATCAGCCCTTCAAAATCCAAACCGCCCTCCGCCGCCTGCGGGAAACCTCGGACTGCCTGATCGTGTTCGATAACCTGGAGCAATTGGCGACCATCGAAGACTTTCTGCCCAAGCCGCAGGCCAGTCCGCACATACTGGTGACCAGCCGTGTGGAGCAGCCGGGTTTTAATCCGGTGGCATTGAATATCCTGACGCCGGAACTGGGTCTGCAATTATTGGTGCAGGAAGCCAATAGGGAGCCGGATGGCGAGGAAGAAACCCAGGCCGCCCGATTGATCGTGGAACGCCTGGACGGTCTGCCGCTGGCCCTGGAACTGGCCGGAGCCTATTTGCGCCGCCGCCATACAGTGAGCTGGGGCAATACCTGGAATTGCTACGCGACAACCCCAAATCGGCTTTCCCCGCTCACTTGCGAGGGGAAAGCCTGACCTTTCACGAAGCGGATATTTATTCCACCCTCAAGATCAACGAAACCCTGTTTGAGGAAGAACCCTTGTTGCGGGAAGTGCTCGACTTGCTCACTTGGAGCGGCTCGGCGCCTATGTCGCTGTCCCTGCTGTGCGCCTCTCTGGGCCAGGACAAGCCTTCCGGCCTTTATGGGGCCTTGTCACTGGGAGTGGCTTTGCGCATCCTGCAACAGCCTGACGGCGAGCGTTACGCCATTCACCGTTTGGTACGCGAAGTGCGCCGCGAGGATGTGCCGCTGGAAACGCGGCGTGATTGGGTGGAATGTTGTGGTCTGCGCTTGGGAGATTGGTTCGAGGCACATCGACAAGATTTCCGCGATCTACCCGTATTCGAAGCAGGCCTGGATCATCTGGAAGCCTGGCGGCATAACGCCGAACGCCTGGGGTTTACCTTGCTGGAAGTTCGCATGATTTGGCTGCAAGCCTATCCGGCTTACCATTGGGGCCGTTATGGGGACGCGAAGCGCGGTATTGAACGTGCGCTGGCATTGTACGATCAATCGGCTCAGAAGGACGCCGCCTTGCAGGCCCATTTGCTTAACGATTTGGCTACTGTGACTTCGCGCATGGGTAACAACAAAGTGGCTCTAAAACTGGTGGAACAAGCGCTAGTCATTCGGCGCGAGCTGTATGGGGAAGATCATTCCGATACGGCAATGTCATTAGCCAATCTTGCTATGCAATACAGCAAATTGAGCAAACACGACAAAGCGCTGGAACTTGGCCAACAGGCGCTGGTCATCCAGCGTAAGCTGTTTGGAGATGAGCATCCCGATACGGCAAGATCTCTAGCCTATGTTGCCAGTTACCTCAGTAAATTAGGTGAACATGACAAGGCGCTGGAACTTGGCCAACAGGCGCTAGTACTCAGTCATTCTTGTAATGTCGGATAAAGTTTCTTCAACTTTACCCGAGCGTCCTCATTAGTAAAGCGCCATTCCATAGGTCGAACAATAGCATTTCTTTTTTCTTGCCATGCTGCGATTT
>NZ_JAWPOH010000162.1:0-1636 GCF_037671525.1 Methylobacter svalbardensis | reverse complement strand
CATGTTGCCAAGGACGATCCGGCGCATCAAATGGAGGCTCACCATTTCTGTCGCCAAGTTAACGAGGATTTCGCCCAGTGCGCCCTGTTCGACGGTAATACCCGGCAAGCAAACCTGATCGGCATTGAGTATATTGTTTCGGAAGTTTTGTTTGAATCCTTGCCCGGAAAAGAGAAAAAGTACTGGCATCCGCATAATTTCGAGATTTTATCGGGTCAGCTTATTGCCCCTGGTATTCCTGAAATGGCAGAAAATGAACTTATGAAGGGCAAGATGAACAGTTACGGTAAGACTTGGCATGTATGGAATTCTGCCCCTTATGGGAAAACGGGCGACAAGCTACCGTTGGGCGAGCCTATGCTGGAATGGTCATTTAACCGCGACGGTGAAGAAATGCCCGGGTTAGTAGAGCAGCGAGATCAGCGAGATCAGCGCTTGAGTGTCAAGACTCAGGAGAAACGTCAGGAGCGTGCTGGTTTCACGCCATTAGCCAAACCCCAGATGGGCGTCGATGCGCTAAATGGCAAATTCACAAAACCTACAACGCCTCTTTCGGGCGTGGTGGATAAAAGATCGCGCCGCTGAACTAGTCAATAAAACAACATTCAAATGCAGTTATTTTTAATGAACCGGGAGACAAAGCATGACGACCTCAGCCCGGTTTTATTTAATGAATCAAAAATCTCATTTCTCCGCTATTCAAGTAAAACGCAATTTACAAGCGCATTACTTTTGCTAATAACTGACGATTCCGTTTTTCATTAGTTCTATAAACTCAAAAACAGGCTAGGAATATGAAATCAAAATCAGACAAAAATAAGAATGACATAGACAAGCGCGTAATTAGTTTTATCCTCATTTTTATCACGCTGTCGGGATACTCTCAAATGGCTTTCTCTGCTACCAATGCTAAGCAAACGCCGCCGCAACAAGGCATTCAGGGTTACGGGAAAGTTCACCCCTATCCTGAAGCGGCCATTCAACCCTCGCCCAAACGCGATTATAAAGTGTTGTTCGACATCACCAAGGCGGCCGATGCTGCCGACAAGGTGAACCCTGGACTTGACCATGTCGCGCGGCTTTTGAATCTTTTTGCTTTAGCTAGGGTTTCAACTGACCGTCTGAAAATCGTTGTGGTCGTGCATGGCTCGGCAACGCCACTTGTTTTAAAGGATGATGCATACCAAAAACTGTATCAAAAAAGCAATCCCAATACGGAGCTTATTGGCCTGCTGCAGAGTGTAAACGTCAAGCTCTACATCTGCGGCCAGGCCTTGGCGGAAAAAGACATAAACCCTGCATCGGTTAATCCGAAAGTTACCTTGGCTTTATCGGCTTTAACCGCGTTGATAAATTATCAGTTAGACGGCTATGCGTTGATATCCAATTAAGAACACATACTACTGGAGTAAGACTTATCCATAAATAATATTCCCCATATTTACGCCGGCCAGGATAGTTGACGCCGGACAGTGGTTTGACGATCCGACTCGGACGAGACGCGCATGTAGCCAACCAGCATGTACGGAAAACTCCATAGGAAATATTTCCGCATAGTGTAAATGGGCGGATTAAATCCGACAATAGTTTTCGTACATTATTTGAGGGGGAGACAAGGGCAGATCAGATATTTTTT
>NZ_JAWPOH010000161.1:0-1654 GCF_037671525.1 Methylobacter svalbardensis | reverse complement strand
TAGGCTGTCGAAATACAGCAACTTTGAATGTATTTTGATTTCCCGACTTATGGATTGATTCGAGTGGGTTTTAAAGTTGAATGGATTGCATTAAAATGAACATTAAAACAACGCACTCGTTCAATTACTGCAATTTCCCAAAGCCATGCCTCAACTGTCAAAACTTATACGTAGCCGTGACGAATGGAGAGCTAAAGCCGTTCAAAGGGCTGACGAAATCCGAGAGCACCGGAAAGCTAACAAGCGACATCAAGAGCAAATAGCCGACATTAAAAAGCAACTCAATGCTCTGCAACAATCCGCTGAAGACAATAAAAAAAACACTTAGCACCGACGACCGGACAAATTGTTGAGATAAAGCAAGCACAGGAAGTACGAACATTATGCATTTTGCTGGTTATACACGCGGTTGTGTCTTACCGTAGTGTCCCGAAAATTCTGAATTTATTTAACACCAGAATGCACCTTGGCTTAGACTGGGTTCCGCATTTCACCTCGGTTATTAACTGGACTTTGCGGCTGGGCTTAGGATTACTCAAACAAGTCAAACCTATCAGCACGCCGTGGCTGGCTATTATTGATCATTCTATTGATATTGGCACTAAAAAAGCCTTGGTGGTACTGAGGGTAAAGGTGGACGCATTATCTCAAAGAGGCTCTGCCATAAAACTGGAAGACTGTGAATGCATTGGCTTGAATGTCTGCGAACGCGTCAATGGTGACAGTATCGCGCTGGACTTGGAAGCTATTTTTAACCAAGCCGGAAGGCCAAATGCAATCATCAAAGACGGTGATTACACGCTGCAAAAAGGCGTTAGATTATGGTCTGCAAAGCAAGAGACGGAGATCCCCGTTATCGCCGATATCGGTCATTCGATGGCCACTGCGCTCAAGAAGCAGTTTGAACAAACAGCGGCTTACAAGTGTTTCACAGCCTTACTTACTCAAGGTGCCAGTCGTATGCGACAAACTGAGTTAGCGTTTTTGATACCGCCTAAATTAAGAAGCAAAGGACGCTTTCAAAGCATCAGCACCTTAGGCAAATGGGCCGATAAAATACTTGACGTATTCGCTGTTCAAGGTCGGGCTCAAAAGGGCAGCTTGTTAGATAAATTGCGCTCTGCGCTACCTGGTTTTCTGTTGCTAAAACCCTTTATTAAACGCTTTGCAATCACCACTCAGGTGGTCGCGGAAGTGATGGGCATTCTTAAAAACAAAGGTCTTGATCCAATCAGCTATGAACGGTGTTATCAACTCTCAGAAACACTGCCCAAAAACTCCAAAGTTAAGAAACATCTGCAAAAATGGTTGCAACAACACCTTGATATTCAGGCGCAGCTCGGCGACTTGCCGTTATTGGTCAGTAGCGACATTATCGAATCGCTGTTTGGTAATTTTAAGCATATTATTGAGCGGAGTCCGCAGGCCGATATGAATCGAACGACATTGTTAATTCCTGCGCTTTGCGGGCATCTTGATAAAGAAGTGATTAGCCAGGCGATAAACCAGGCTCGTCATAATGACTTAGAGATGTGGGAGAAATCAAGCATCCCCTATACCGTACGCAAGAAACGCAAAGCTTTTTTCAATAATATTGAAAGCCAAAAATCGGGGAATGTTTAGCTTGCGAAAAAGGGCTGATTTCGACAGCCTA
>NZ_JAWPOH010000160.1:0-1658 GCF_037671525.1 Methylobacter svalbardensis | reverse complement strand
TTTAGCGCCGATGATAGTGTGGCAGTTTGCCATGCGAAAGTAGGGAATTGCCAAGCTCTTAAATTAAAAACCCAAGTCTCTGCACTTGGGTTTTTTTTTGCCTTGCGTTTGATTCAACTTAGCGAATATCATTTATGCGTTCAATCTAAGTAGGATGTAGGTGAAAACTCCTTGTGGTTGCCTCGGACGATAGCAATGTCTTTACAATATGCAGCACTGATTGCGGCCCTGCTGTTTAGCCTGATAAAGCGCTTGATCTGCGCGTTCGAATGCGGTTTCACCGGTATCGTCAGCGATGAACTCTGTGACCCCGCAGGAAACGGTAATGGCAACGGAGGTGCCGCTGGCGTTAAAACCGGTTTTCTCAATAGTTTGACGTAGTTGGTTGGCCAGTATTAATGCCGATTGGCTGTCGGTATTCGGTAACAGCATAGTAAATTCTTCGCCACCAAAACGGGAGATAAAATCGGTTGTACGGGAATGCTCGGATAATTGTTTGGCGATTAATTGCAACACTTTATCACCGGCTTTGTGACCATAGCTATCATTGATATTTTTGAAGTGATCGATGTCCCAGACGATCAGGCTTAAGGGTGAATGGTAACGTTTCCAGCGAGCTAGTTCGGTTTCCAGACATTCGTTATAGGCATGGCGATTTGGTAGGCCGGTTAAGGTGTCGCGTAATGCCTGGGTATTGGCAATTTTTAGTTTTGATTTGAGGTCGCAGGATTCTGACTCCATATCTTTTATTTTATTAACCAAATTATCCAGTTGTTGTTGTGTCTTTTGGCGGTGGATAGCTTCTTTTTGGCTGTGATCCTGAATTTCTTTGGCAATATTGGCTAATCGACTGTTGATGATTCCCTTTAAAGGTTCCAGTTTGGTGGCGTTCGTCGAGCTTAACTTTAATTCTTCCATCTGTTCAGAAACGGATTGATTGAGTTTGCTTCTGTTTTCGGCCGATTCAATGGCAGCCGTACTGGCCCCGATCAGGCTCAGATCCAGTGCAGCCAGTTGTTCGGTAATATGAGCGAGAAATTTATCAATGTCTTGCTGTTCGGATTGGTTGTGTTGTTTGATTTTAAGCAACAACTTAAAGGACTTGTCCAGAATGGTTTCAAAAGCCGTTGCAGTTTGATTGGAAGCGGCTAGCAACTGTTTTGCAGCTTGAGCCTGTTGATCAAAGATGCTGGGGATTTCGATGCTTTCCAGTAACAGCAATAACTGTCGACTGACAATGCCTATATCAATCTGGTTGGCGATAATATTTGGCGGTGAAATGTCGCCGTCAGGCTCGATGATTTCAAGTATGGCGATAAATAATTGTTGGGGGTTTTTAAATTTTACGGTCTCGGCTTCATTCTTTAGCCATTTTAATGCATTTTGATGTTGTTCGGTTAGATATTGCTGAAGCAGGAAATCAAATAGCAGATCTGTTTCCACTGACGGGTTTTGAGGTGACGGGATGATTAAAGTGGTAAATTTTTCAAGGGCAGCTTTAAGTGCGGTGCTATTTATACCCTTTTTTAATGGCTATGTCATCGTTAAATATTGAAAATTCCCCAGAGCAGCATTGAGTAGGGTTTCCGGCGTGAGTTGGCAGTGTTGTTCAAAAGCCCGTCGCCAGCCCAGGTAGTTTGGCAAGTATTTGGTAGCTA
>NZ_JAWPOH010000159.1:0-1733 GCF_037671525.1 Methylobacter svalbardensis | reverse complement strand
TATAGCTGAAGCCGCTCTCAATGAGGATTTTGATAGGGTTTGCCCCAAACCCGGCAACCCCTCGAAAAATTCGTTGGTGGCCGTATTGCTACGCATGGTGGCTTGATGATTTTTTAGGAAACTTCAGATGACTAAAATACAGACTGTCAAAACGATAACCGCATTTAATGTTTGACCTCGTACAAATAAAATTACCGCAGCGGGTCCCAAACTAGCGTGCTGCCTATAGGTAATAAAGATAAAACTATCATTAACATACCCCATAAAAATGCAGCAGGAATACCTACAAACCAAAATAAAAATCCCCAATACTGCCTTGAATAATAGCGACGATTAAACCGCATTTAACAGTCTCCTTGGCTACGTTGGTGAAACGCTCAAATAATTCTGTTTCGATTCCGTCACCTATGGGGGGCGACGCACGAAACGGAAAACTATTACATAGAAAGATACGTCAGGGAATGATCACGGAGGATGAATTGATGAGCAAAATTCGCGAACAGAGTCTTGAAGATCTTACCCAAGTGAAAGACGTTTATATGGAGGGTAACGGCACGATAAGCGTTATCAAGCGTGAGTAGGGAGAGCTGCTTCATGCAGGTTTATTAATCAACATCAATAATTGGCTATCAACTTATAAAACTTAATTAGTTGTCGACACCGCCGACTGTTGCACAGGTTGATTGGTTATTTGGTTAGGCGCCGTTTGTTCAGCCCACACAGCCATATAGGTAAGCGTCGCCGCCCCGATGATGGTCGCAAATGATGCGTCGGCAGCATCCCGACCTGTGCCAATACGTACAAATCCCTCAACCGGCGCCATACGTGTAGCATCAAACAAATACCAGCGAGACCTCAGATAAGCCTCAAAAAATCCATGAAAATCCGGCGGCTGCAAAGCCACCGCGTATCCTGAAATATACCGCGCGGGGATACATAACGCCCGGCTCAAGGCGATAGCGAGATGCGCATAATCCCGACATACCCCTACGCGCTGTATCAATACGTCGCAGGCGCTGGTACTTGCCCCGGTACTGCCTGCTTGATAGTCGAGATTGCCGTGTATCCAGTCGCAAATTGCAGTAACCCGGGAAAATCCAGGCTCGGCGTTGCCAAACATCCGTAAGGCAAAATGGGTCAAACGATCAGACTCGCAATAACGGCTGGGATTAAGGTAAGGCAATATTTCGTTTGGCAATTGAGAATACCCGGTCTCGACAATCCCTGAAGTATCATAAATTTCAGGACGCAAATCCACAGTCGCACGGTATTGAAGTTGCAGATCGCAGGGCTCGACAGTTAGCCGGTACACTTGATTATCTTCGGTTCCCAAACAGCTGGACTCGTATCTAATATCGGGGTTTAACCGCAGGGTTTCCTCACTGATGTTCTGGTGCGCAGTTCGTGCCGCCGCCACGTTAAAGAGAAAGCTCGTGGAGCTTGTAACCGAGTACGTTAAGTCGCAGCCTACTTGAATGGTTGCCATGATTGTTAACCTCTTGCAGTGTGGTAAATAAATAGGTCTGATGGTAATAATGTTGGGTTCAGCGATACCCAAATTATCACTTATATTTTCGTGGCTAAGATCGCACTGTCCATGAAGCTGTATACTCGATGTTCAAGTTTTTAAATTTTTTGCAGCCTGATTCTTGGAAAATTATCCAGCAGCACGGTACTGTAGCGAAACCGTCGGCCCTAAACGCCCCAAATCCCTCCCAACCATATGTTTTCCA
>NZ_JAWPOH010000158.1:0-1736 GCF_037671525.1 Methylobacter svalbardensis | reverse complement strand
GGTCAGTAACATCCCCGTTAAACAAAATCCTAGCCAAGTCTTTTGTAGGTGCGTCAGCCTGGCATTGGACTTTAGCTTTCCCAGGGCTGCATCTAAATCAGTGACAAACGATTTTATAAAGTGTGCCGGCTCGTACATCAACATGGTGTTGAAATACGTGGCAGTTTACACTGATTAGCTTACCCGTTTTCCGGCTGTATTTCTAAGCTTAAAAACTTGAACATCGAGTAAATAGATGTCTCCAGGAGCGCGGGTATCAGCCCGTTGGCTGGGACTAGACGTTTATCACCCGCGCGATAGCTATGGAGGAACTTACCTGATCGGAGCCTTTTATACGGTGAACATTGATGCTGGTGTAAAAAAGCGTCCAAAATTCACCATTATTGGCGCCGGTTTTTCCAGTCAAGAAAAACAGTGTATCTGTTAAAAAACAATAAGATGGTGATTAACAACAAGGGTGTTGATTTCAGGGAATGTCATTTGTTTTTACCATGAAGAGCATGAAGTGCTTGAAGAATTTGTTGCATTTATTTTCTGCGTTTTCTATAGAGATGAATTTATAAAACAAAACTTTTAGTCCTTGCTTTAATCAATATCTTTTGCCAGTTTAGTTTTTTCAAAAAACATATTTTTTGTATTTATAAAAATCAATTAGTTACACTTTTAAGGTGGGTGAAAAAAGACCTGCTTTTTATTTTGGCGAAGGTATTGTTAATAGCTTTACAGTAAAGTAAATTGGGAATTCTTATTCACCCAATTCTCTTTCCTTCATTATTTTCATGTCCTTCATGGTCATAAAAACAAGTTATAAGCTGGAAAAGGGATCAACAATAGACATTATTACGCATCAGCACCCAACAACTGGCAAAATTTGACGCTCCTTTATTGTAAAACTTGCAAGTTTTCCACGCTTATTAACAGTAATACGGATATCGGATGCGCCAAAGCAGTCATGCAGTGCGCACTGCCTACCATTTTCCTAACCAAGCCATGAACGATGCCGATTATGAACCAGCTGCGCAAACAGTGCGTTTGCCAGTAAAAGCAAAAGCCGGAAAAAAGCAGCACCAGCTATCGCAAAAAGAGAGGCTAGTAAAACCAGTATGTTTAAAATTTTCATGATTAGTCACTCAATATTTGTTTGAATTGAGTGTGATGTTCCTCCCGTTAAATAAGTAAAACAAGAAATTTAATTACCAATTAAATGAGAGCCAGTTCCGGTTTTTAGGTGCTTTAAATAACCAGTGGCTAGTCCACAACAAGTTGTTTTTTGACGAGTTTATGCGCTGGGTACTTGCTACTGATCTCATGTATAAATAAACAAATAGGTGAATTTGGATTGCCGGTATTTTTGCGTAAAAACAACAGAATAATCGGTGGGTATTCAGTGGTAAATTAATATTTTTAATGTGGCAGGGTACTGAAAATAACGGCAATGATTGCCGAATTTTTAGTCCTGCCTTGTCGGATTCGGGTAGGGCAATGGTGACGGCCGTTGCGCAGGGAGTAGCGTAGCGGTGTGTCGAGGAACGAACCGCACGATTGATGAGGTTCACCGCATCTATGGACTCCTCCGCTGCGAGACAGGAGTCGAGTAGTCCCCAGAAGCGATAGTGCATGTGTTTTCACGAAGCGTCTTTTTGCGTAGTGAAAATACAGGCTTTCCGACATCGCGTCGAGTCATTGGAGAGCATGTGAGCTACCCCTTGTTGGGTAGCGATCGAGTGACCAGGACG
>NZ_JAWPOH010000157.1:0-1850 GCF_037671525.1 Methylobacter svalbardensis | reverse complement strand
AAATACGGAGCGGCAGAAATATCAGTTCCCGTATAAAAAAATTGGGACAGCGCCATTCAGCTGGAGTGTGAACAGGGCTCTATCTTAAATTAAGGCATTATTTGTCTGGACAATGGGGTCCACTATAGTGATACAAAAAAATCTGATCTTCACCATGTGTTTTCCTTTGGTTTCCGTTTTTTTGTAAGTGGCTCGGATTATTACAATCAATAGATACATTGTGGATTGATGGTTTCCATCCGATCATCTCTAGTAGCTTGGAAGCTAACTTTTCACCAATCTCTCCTGACTTTTTTGATGTTTCTCCCATAACTAATCCTCCATAATTTCGATAGCTATTGTGGCAAATAAGCCACTCTGCGTTTTCTGTATGTCTATTTTTGATATGTTTGCGCTGGTATTTGACATAACCAAAGTAATTCCGTCAGCAATGCGGGTGTGTTTAGTTAGGCTTTTGGTGTATTTTGCAAAAGCTGGACTATCAAGCGTCAATTCATCGGCAAGATCAAACCCGCTTTTTACTTGAAGATTACTCAATATTTCATTCAATGAATCTTGTTCTACATAATCGGATGAAATTTTTTTAATAACGCCTAACGAAATTGTTTCAGAATCTTCTATGCTCTTAGATATTCGATTTCCGAGTTCAAGAGCAGAATTAGGATCAGATATTTTTGATGATATTGCTTTCAATAATTCGCCTCCCACTTTTGCACAAACCTTAGGTGTACTTTGCGGCGTAATTTTTAAGAAAGACTCCATCCAATATTTTGTTTTTTGGCTTAATGTATCTACCGCAAACACTCGGTAATTACTTGATAGAACAAGAGCGCCTTTCTGCATTTTTTCAAGTGAAATACCTGTTCGCTCTATTAATTGGAATGCACCCGCATCATCGTTTATGTCAAGATAACTATCTTTCGTTTCAATCCGGTAAATTCCTAATGCGTCACACTTTGTGCCATCAACGACAAGCCCTGTAAACAAAATGATGATTAACTCCCCGCTAGATATTTTTGGATGAGTAGATGCGCTATACAAATGCTTAGCAATATTTCGGGATTGTTCGCTAAAAATTGAAGGGTTTGCAAAAACTTGCTTTGTGAAATGATAGATAGTATTTAGGCCTATATCAGATTCATGATAAAAATCGTAAATCTCATTCCTTTTTACCAGTGGAGAAAGATAATGACGAAGAAGAATATCATCGATATCTTTGGTTCTTTTTATCTCTTGAGTTGAGAGCGAGTACCCCTCTTCCCTTATTCGATTTCCTACGCGGTGAACAATAGCTTTTGTAACTTCGGCAGAACTTATATCAATCATATTTCCTACACTTTTGCGGTAAATAAAGGGGATGAGGAGGTCACAATAATATGACCAAATTAGTTATTTTTGGTGAACCCTCCATAGGAAGTTGTACGACCATTAATTATTGGGGGTGAATTATGCTTTCACTAGGGCAATTAAAAGTTATCTCAAAGTGATCAACAAACTAATGCGATACCAAATTTAGGCTAACGATAATTCGATAAGGTAGCTGATTATAGCTGTTAATAAATTTTATTGCATGCCAGTATTTAAGCTGCTGGGGTTCAGAGGCATTGAGGATTACAATTTCAAAGTTGGGCTACTAACTTAAGCTCGTAGATACCAAATCAATACCCCCCAACAATCACAACACGACTCCGCCCTCCGCCCTGTTTTTCGACCACCACTTTAGCCCATCTCCTTACACACAAATACTAAACCAGTCCATCTAGCTTGCGGGCTATCTGTATTCCATACACGCAGTCTTGTATTCTCTGGAACCCTTTCCATATGCTTTTAGCGCCGGGCTCTCCATCCGA
>NZ_JAWPOH010000156.1:0-1941 GCF_037671525.1 Methylobacter svalbardensis | reverse complement strand
TTCGAGTTGTAAAGCGTTTCTCGAGTTTCCTGGGGCGCTCGCCGGATACCGCCAGCGCCGAGGATTTACGCCGTTATCAGTTGTATCTGGTCGATCACGGCATTTCGTCTATTTCCCTGAATGCGGCTATCACGGGGCTCAAGTTTCTGTTTGAAACGACGCTAGATCACCCGGAATTGTTGACCAAGATGCGCGCGGTGCATGAACCTCGCAAACTGCCGGTAGTCTTGAGTCGCGAAGAGGTGGCTCGCCTACTCGCTGCCACTGACAACCTCAAGCACCAGACCGCATTATCGGTGGCTTACGGTGCCGGCTTGCGTGTCAGCGAGGTGGTGTCGCTGAAGATCAGCGACATTGATAGTCAGCGCATGACGCTGCGCATTGAACAGGGCAAAGGCAGCAAGGATCGTTACGCCATGCTATCGCCGGTGCTGCTGGAACGCTTGCGCGCTTGGTGGAAATTTGCCCATGCCCAAGCAAAATGTTACAAGGTGGCTGGCTGTTTCCTGGCTTGGATCCCATCGATCCACTCAGTACCCGTCAACTCAACCGGGCTGTCCATGCCGCTGCAGAGGCGGCGGGAATCAATAAGCGGGTAACGATGCATACGCTGAGGCATAGCTTTGCCACACATTTGCTGGAACAGAAGGTGGATATTCGGATTATTCAGGTGCTGCTCGGGCACAAGAAACTGGAGACTACGGCGCTATACGCTCAGGTGGCTACCGATATTCTGCGTGAGGTGATCAGTCCGATCGAGACCTTGCAACCGGTGTAGGTTAAGGCCATGGTGCGTCCCGCACTGGAGGTGGCGGATATCTTCCGCGCCCACGGCCCCGTCTGGCGACAAGCCCAGCACAATCACTTAAGTCTGGGGCAACTGAAAGTCATGTCGGCCATCGAACAGTGCCGTACCTCAACCTTGGGTGGGCATGTGTTGCATTGTCCTGCCTGCGAGCATGACGAAATCGCTTACAACTCCTGCCGTAACCGGCATTGCCCGAAGTGCCAGGCCAGTGCGGCCAAACGTTGGCTCGAAGCCCGGCAGGATGATCTGTTGCCGGTGGATTATTACCATTTGGTCTTCACCTTGCCCGCGCCGATCAGCGCCATCGCCTATACCAACAAAGCGGTGATCTATGGCCTGCTGTTTGAGGTCGCCGCCGAGACGCTACGCACCATCGCCGCTGATCCCAAACATCTGGGCGCTCGGATCGGGGCTACCTTGGTCCTGCATACCTGGGGATCGGCGTTAATCCATCACCCGCATATACACGGCATCGTTCCCGGTGGCGGTTTATCCTTGGACGGCGAGCAATGGGTATCTTGCAAGCCAGGCTTTTTCTTATCGGTACGGGTGCTGTCACGGCTGTTTCGACGGCGTTTTCTGGAGGAGTTGAACAAAGCGCAGGCAGCTGGACAATTGCAATTCTTCGGTGAATACGCTCATCTGGCTGACGCGGCGGTCTTCGCTCACTGGCTTGCGCCGCTTAAAAAATGCGAATGGGTGGTCTACGCCAAACGCCCGTTTTCCGGACCGAAGGCAGTTTTGGCCTATTTGTCGCGGTATACCCACCGGGTGGCGATCGCCAACTCACGGCTTATCAGTATGGACGAGCAGGGGATTACGTTTCGCTGGAAAGATTACCGGGCCAAAGGCAAGACCCGCCATAAAACCATGACGCTCGCTACCGACGAGTTTATTCGCCGTTTTCTGCTGCATGTGTTGCCCAGTGGTTTTCATCGCATTCGGCATTATGGCTGGCTAGCCAATACCGGGCGACACGATAAGCTTGCGCTGATACGTGAGTTGTTGCACGTAGTTCCTGAGGAAGCAAAGGTAAATGAGCCATCGACAGAATCTGTCCAGCCGGTCTTCGTTTGCCCTGATTGTGGTGCGCCGATGATCATTGTCGAAATCCTGGCACGCAAACCGTTGAT
>NZ_JAWPOH010000155.1:0-1949 GCF_037671525.1 Methylobacter svalbardensis | reverse complement strand
TTGATGTGGCTCCAACTGTGCTTGGTTTTTTAAACCTCAGCTATGAAAGCCAGTTTTATGGCCGCGATATTATGCAGATGCGCAAAGACGAGGGCAGGGCATTGATCAGTAATTACCAGAAATTGGGATTGTTTAAAGACAATAAATTGATGTATCTGTCGCCCCAGCAAAAAGTTGATGTGATTGACGATCCTTTAGGCGCGCATAAACAGTTGGATATGGATGCAGCCGCTTCATTGGTAACGGAAAATATGGCTTATTACCAGTCAGCGGATTACATCTGGTCGCATCGGTTGAGCCGGTATCAGTAGTTACTGGATGACGCCGATTAAATGAGTCTATTCAAGACTTGGGAGGAGCATTCGCAGCAAAGGTATTGCATTCGATAAGGGTGCAAATGCTTTTGGCCCTATCTGGAATTTGATGTCAAACAGTACGGAAAGTAGCGCTAATATCCAGCAAAATTCATTTTGAAAACTTATGGTAATCAGTTCAGTTAATTGACCAGCGGGCACAATTGTCCAGAAATTTACGTTTCGCCATCAATCACCGGTTGGAGAATTCAACTCCGAAGTGCCTATCACTTATTCAATAATGCTACGATGATGAGTGCCAGGATAAAGGAAACGCCTTTCCAGAAAGCTAACGGGTTGCGTTCCAAAAGCGGCGGACGGGTCTTGTCCAGAAACGCTCGGTTCGGATGACGCAGATCGAATATGAACTCGGTCAGATCCTCGTAACGTTTGTAAGGGTTGGGATGTACTGCCTTCCTGATTGCATCATCAACCCAGGCTGGAATTTCGCGATTCTCATAACGCAAAGAGTCGTACATTAATTTGTTTTGCGCTGCTTTGGTCTTGCATTTGGCCACTTCAGCACCATAGGGCAGCTTGCCGGTTAACATTTGATAGGCAATCACAGCCAAGGAAAACATATCCGAACGCTCGGAACCCTGTTCCCCGAGAAAATACTCCGGTGCGGTATATTGGGCGGTGCCCAGTATGTTGTCGCGCCTGATCGGTGTGGTCATTTCGATAATGCCCGCGACCCTCGTTGAACCAAAATCAATGATCTTCACCGTGCCGGTGCTATCGATCATGATGTTGGCGGGTCTCAAATCCTGATGCAGCATTTCCAGCCGGTGAAAAGCTCTCAAGCCTTTAGCAATTTGTTCGATAATCCCTCGCACGGTTTCCAGGTCCGGTTTCGGGTTGTCGATCATCCACTGCGTCAAGGTCTGGCCGTCAATGAATTCCGTGACGACGTATAAAAAGTTGCGCTTGCGCGTCTGTGTACAAGGTTTGAGCACATGCGCATTATTGATACGCCGGGCGATCCAGTCTTCCATCAGGAAGCGTTCCAGATAAGCCGGATCGCCCCGAAGGGCAATGGACGGGGTTTTTATAACGAC
Source organism: Methylobacter svalbardensis (assembly GCF_037671525.1). Taxonomy (NCBI): domain Bacteria; kingdom Pseudomonadati; phylum Pseudomonadota; class Gammaproteobacteria; order Methylococcales; family Methylococcaceae; genus Methylobacter; species Methylobacter svalbardensis. The sequence goes on along the minus strand of NZ_JAWPOH010000155.1, from coordinate 538 downwards.
CTGCGAGTCGGTTTCGTTATCTACCGCCAGATAAATGTGGCTGCGGCTGCTGGCATGTAACTGTCTGACAATGGTATAGCCATCAAACAGCATCCGCGCTTCCAATACAGGCGGGAACGGCAGCTCGGTTAACGATTGGTAAAGCTCGTTAGCGCTCTGTTTGGGTAAGTTTTCGACCCTGACGATCTGGACGGTGAGGTTATCGGTACTGCCTTGTCGGTAAGCCTCATCGACGATCGTCTGGGCTGTGGAATCGAGATCATTCCCGGATTCACAGATGGTATGAACGATGAATTCCTGGCCGGCAAACTCGTAAACCCCATCGGTCGCGAACAAGAAAATATCGCCTTTTGCCACGGGCAGGGCTTTATGATCGATTTCAAGATGGGAATCCATTCCCAAGGCACGGCTTATAGTTTCTCAGGTAAATAATTTCCAAGCCACTACAGTAAAATTCACGCAGGGATTGCGAAATCTTCACGCATTTTCTTCATGACACACAAAACTTTACTGGCATCTTGCATATACGTCTTGAAAG
>NZ_JAWPOH010000154.1:0-1966 GCF_037671525.1 Methylobacter svalbardensis | reverse complement strand
GCCAGCGTTAGCGACACATGCCGCCAACGTGGTCATTCGCCTTGGGATTATCTACAAACAGCTATTGCTCGGCATCGGCAAAATTTGGCTCCATTGCCTTTGCCTGCGTAGGGGCGTGAACGTTTACCAATCAAGTTTTCCACTGATAAGGCACAAGCAATAAAGAGTACATTACAAATTATATTTTCAATTACGCAATTTATAACCTTTACATATCTCGTTGTAACAGGTATAAGGCAACTTTTTTCAACAGAACCTCTCACTAGGTTTTCATTAATACAAATACTAGTTCCACTATTTGGTTTATCGTTCTTATTGACCCTATGGGGCATTAGATATTGCTTAGAAATAATGCGCGATATAGCTAAACTTTCGGAAGATCATTTAAAAATCACCGGCGAAATATTGAATCAAAATAATATAAAGATAGAAGATCAGAAAAAAGTCTAATTCAACGCTAAAGAACAAAAAACCTCGCATAATGCGCCCTATGCAAAAAAGTCCTGACGGGCTTTTTTATTTTCCGCCAGGGCTTTTCTACATAAGGCAGATGTATTATGCGAAGTCTTAATATGGCGTTCTGGTTCTTGGTTTGTGTGGTTTTACACTACACGGTGCTAAAATTGAAGCCTTTGGTCTAGCTGTTCGCTTAATGGTTTCTCGCAGGCTTAAGCGTCACTTGTCCATGCGAATCTCTGTCTGAATAACGGCGCTATGACTAGCATTGGTACTTATTGCCACTAACCCCAATTCATGATAGTTTTTTCGTTAAACTTAATGTTAAAACCGCAATGCTTTTAACATTTAATAACCTAACTCAAATTCATTTTTAAATCAGGAGAGCTGTTATGGACGCACTTGAAATTATCGCCATATTTGTTGTTTTGTTGATAACAATTTTCATTGTTTTAAAAAGGCGCAAAAAATGCTCTTCTTGCTCGCCAAAAGAAGCTCATATTAGCAAACCCAGAGCTCCAGAGTTAAAAAAACAACCGTCGAAAATTAAGTTGGTCGACAAGCCTGTAGTTAATGCTGAGCCGACTACGGTTGTTACTCCAGAACCTAAGCCTGCCAATAAACCGACAGTCAATATCGAGCCTTCTCCTTCTGCAAAGCCACAAGCAAAAGAAACCATGGAAAATAACGGCAGTCTTCCTCAGGATTCGATACTGAGACGGCATTATCTGGCCCATTTGTGCACCATGATAGAAACGCTTGCTCCCCTGCGACCTACGGAATCGGTTTTATGCCGTCATTACGATACGATGATAGTCGCCAGACTAGATGAATGCTTGAGCAATAAAAATGCAATGGAGCAACTGATTTATGATTATGAAAAAAATAAATCTATCGTCAATATTGAGTCTACTGTAAGGCCAAAAATAAAAGAAACGGTAGAAAGCAACAGCAGCCTTCCTCAGGATTCGATACTGAGACGGCATTATCTGGCCTATTTGTGCACCATGATAGAAACGCTTGCTCCCCTGCGGCCTACGGAATCGGTTTTATGCCGTCATTACGATACGATGATAGTCGCCAGACTAGATGAGTGCTTGAGCAATAAAAATACAATGAAGCAACTGATTTATGATTATGAACATATAAAGTAACAGCTCTGCTCTGCCCTATTTCACAAACCGAGCTTTTAAACTCCATACGACAAGCGAAGCTTGTGATTGTTGGCCGTTAACAAATTTCGTGGAAGCGATGGCTACGTCGCGACGATGGCGTCGCTCCCACAACCGACTTTCAATGTTACTGGCTGGCGGTTCCAAGCGCCATGATCATCGGTATGTCCATTTTTATCGGCGACCTATTTAGCTCTGGATTTTTTGACATCTGAAGTTTCCCAGTTTTTCAGGAGCAAGAATTTTAGAAAGTGGAAAAAATTTCGAAAATTTTTAGCAACTCTTAATACACGTCAATGCATCCCCAAATAATTCATTTACCCATTAAAAAACAATAA
>NZ_JAWPOH010000153.1:0-2015 GCF_037671525.1 Methylobacter svalbardensis | reverse complement strand
GATCAATCTGGTTTCTTCAGCCAGCGGAATGAATTCGAGCGGTGAAACCAAGCCGCGTTCAGGGTGCTCCCAACGCAACAGCACTTCAGCGCCGAGAATCCGGCGGTCGTGGGTTGCTTGCAACTGAAAATAAAGTTTGAATTGATTGTTCTTCAGTGCCTGAATCAAATCCGCTTCCAGACTCGCGCGGGCCATAATCGTAGCCTGCATCTCCGGATCAAAAAAACGTAAGGTATTGCGCCCTGCCGCCTTGGCTGCATACATGGCGATATCTGCCTGTTTCAGTAGGTCATCCATGGACTCCTTGCTGGTATTGAACAAAGTAATGCCGATACTTGGGGTGCTGTGGTAGTGATTATGGTTGAGTTGATAGTTTTGATTAAGGGTCGTGATGATCTTCTCGCCAACATCCTTGGCCTGGTTGGCGGCATCCTTGCAAGTCGGGCTCAGCGCTTCCAGTATGATGACAAATTCGTCGCCTCCCAAGCGAGCTACGGTATCGCCTTTGCGTATGCAATCCAAAAGACGCGCGGCAGCCTGCGTTAACAGTAGATCCCCCATGTCGTGACCCAGTGTGTCATTCAGCGCTTTGAAATTATCCAGGTCAATGAACAGCAAGGCGCCATACCTTTCGCTTCTGTCGCTAATAATGAGCGCTTTCGCCAAATGTTCCTGAAACAGGCGGCGATTGGGCAGTAGGGTGAGTGGATCGTAATAGGCCAGTTGGTGAATTTTGGCGGCCGACTCCTTTTCTTTGGTGATGTCGGTAAAGGAAGCGACGTAATGACTGATACACCCGTCGGGTGAGCAAACAGTGGAGATATTTAGCCACTCCGCATAAATAATGCCATCTTTGCGCCGATTCCAGATATCGCCCTGCCAGAAACCTTTATTCTTCAGAATCTCCCACATGTTTTGATAGAACGCTTGGTCGTGTCGTCCAGAACTGAGCATACTCGGTTTCTGGCCTATAGCTTCTTCTGCACGGTAACCTGTCAAGCGGGTGAAGGCTTGGTTGACTTCCATGATGACCGCATTGGCGTCAGTGACAAACATGCCCTGTTGCGACTCAAAGGCGATAGCGGCGATGCGCAGCTTCTCCTCATTGCACTTGCGTTTGCTGATGTCCATTTCGATACCCGCCATACGCAACGGGATTCCTTTGGTGTCGCGCTTGATCACGGCACCGCGATCCAATAGCCAAAGCCATGATCCCGATTGGGTACGAACCCGATATTCAGCCTGAAAGAACAGCGTTCGACTTTCTAAATGCGCGGTCAACGCCGCATGATAGGCCTGGAGGTCATCAGGGTGGATGTCGCTTTCCCAGTCACTGAAATGGCGCTCTTTTTCGTCCAGTCGGTAGCCGCACATCTTGGCCCAATGTTCATTGAAAATGATTCGTCCGGTTTCGATATTCCATTCCCAGGAACCCATCTCGGCATTAGTGAGGCTTAGCGCTGCGTTCATCTCAACCTCAGACAAATGCGCGATGGCCCGCCTGCTTTCGGTGATGTCGGTCAGCGTGATACGTACTACCCTTGAATCTGGGTCGCCAGACGTTACCGGTAGACAATTCAGCTGAACAGGAAATTCGGCGCCGTCACTGTGTTTCAACGTTAGCTCGATATTCTTCTGCTGGTTGCGCTTCATGATGCCAGCAAAAAAAAGATGCCAACGGTCACCGTCCTTGGGTATCACAAAAGCTGAAAAACGACGATATAGCAATTCACAACGATCGACACCAAGCAGTTCGGCGGCTGTGAGGTTGATTTCAGCGATTAAACCCGTTTGCGTGATGGTGAGGTAACCGACCGGAGAAAAATCATAGAGATCAACATAACGGTCGCGGGATTTATCCAGATCAAAATGAGCGCGTCTCAGTTCTTCATTCTGCATTTCCAGTTCGATCTGGAGTACTTGGAGTTCATGCGGTAATTTTTCGGCAGTGCAATTCACTAATGTTGTTACAGGTGCATGGCAGAGCCGCGCCTCAGCAGCTGCTCGTAATGTAT
>NZ_JAWPOH010000152.1:0-2073 GCF_037671525.1 Methylobacter svalbardensis | reverse complement strand
CTTTCAAGACGTATATGCAAGATGCCAGTAAAGTTTTGTGTGTCATGAAGAAAATGCGTGAAGATTTCGCAATCCCTGCGTGAATTTTACTGTAGTGGCTTGGAAATTATTTACCTGAGAAACTATACAATAAAACCCTTAACGTAGCGCGCATTAAGCAAAACAACCTCATGCCTAGCCTGGTAAACTCTCTCGCCCAATGATGAGCGCCTCCTAAAATACCTTAAAATGTTAATTGCTTTTATTTGAGATGCTCTGAATTCCTCGAACCGAGTTAATTTATTTAATATTCACAAGAGTTATGATAAAGTTTATATTGTCATGTAACTAATTAAATATGCTTAATATCTAGCAGTTGCAGACCTAATAATAATAACTACAACGAGGTTTACATTACATGAAATTATTAAAAAACGCTGTCGTGGCGACTACATTGGCACTTTCTTTAGGATCTTTTCCGACTACTGCCGATGTCTGTTTGGGTATGGCATGTATGTACAATAGAATGACTCCGCTTGAAGGGATTGATGCCACTTTGGGTCAAGTTGCTGATGCATTGAGAGCTATTCAGGTAAGAAACAGCGGCGGCGCAGCAGACAGTGGCAAAGCCGGTGACGATATCATTATAAACAATATCAAAGACGCCTTAAAGTTGAGCAAAGAGATCAATGCTAATGATAAACTTGACCGTAATCGTAACCGCGCTAATGATTACTTGAAAAAAGCCCGAGCAGCTGTAAAAGACGGCGATTTGATTAAGGCAACTGAAGACCTAAAAGAAGCCGAGAAACGTTTTTCAGATCTTAAAAGTATGATTGACTTAACTCAAGCTGATAGAGTATCACAACAGACCAACCTGCTAAACCGTATTATGGACACGCCTGATAACTCAGCTGGTGCTCGTAAATAATACAGTTATCAACTAAACCAAAGGAGGTCAGACCCTGAGGTATCCCCTTTGCTTTGGTTTAAGCGCTTACACCACAAACACAATATTAACTGGGGGGTCAGAAGAGCGTCTTGCCGCATTGCAGCAAACCTATGGTTTACTCGGCGAGGACTTAAATACCTGGTGCCGTGCACGAGGCGTTTTTGCCCATCAACTGGAACAGTGGAAAACTGATTTCTGTAGTCAGGGTGATTCAGGAGACCCGCGTGGAGAAGCGCGGGCCTTACGTGCATTGAAAGTGGAAAAGCAAAGCCTTGAACGTGAATTATTGCGCAAAGACAAGGCCTTAGCGGAAGCCGCAGCGCTGTTGGTTCTGCAAAAAAAGTTCCGGGCGCTCTTGGGGGGAGAGGTCGAATGACTACCCTCGAAGAGCGCAAGCAAGTGATTGTTATACTGAATGAATCGATAACAGCAGGTGTACGCCGAGTTAAAGCCTGTGAAGTATTAGGCCTAAGTGAACGCACCATACAACGCTGGCAGACCGGTGAAACAGTTCACTGTGATCAACGTCCATTACGTGACTATCAACCGCCACACAAACTAACAGCAATCGAGCGTGCCGAGGTGTTGGCAGTCGCCAATTCCGATGAATTCGGCCATCTGCCACCGAGTCAGATCGTGCCACGACTAGCCGATCAAGGCTGCTATCTGGCTTCCGAATCAACTTTCTATCGCATACTGCGAGAGCAAAAACAGCTTGCCCATCGGCGTAGCGAACGTCCTGCTCAAACACGTACCAAACCGCGTGCAGTCTGCGCTACAGCACCTAACCAGCTCTATAGCTGGGATATTACCTACCTGCCATCGCTTATCCGCGGACAGTTCTTCTATCTGTATCTATTTGTTGATATTTTCAGCCGAAAGATCGTCGGTTGGCAAGTGTATGAAGAAGAAAACAGCGCCTTGGCTGGCGAACTGTTACGCGATCTATGTCATCGTGAAGATATACAGTTTCAACAGCTTACGCTGCATTCTGATAACGGCAGTCCAATGAAGGGTATAGTGGACCCCATTGTCCAGACAAATAATGCCTTAATTTAAGATAGAGCCCTGTTCACACTCCAGCTGAATGGCGCTGTCCCAATTTTTTTATACGGGAACTGATATTTCTGCCGCTCCGTATT
>NZ_JAWPOH010000151.1:0-2116 GCF_037671525.1 Methylobacter svalbardensis | reverse complement strand
TCATCAATAACCAGAACCTGATATTTATCCAACCGCGTCATTGCAGTCATTAAATCCAGATCCCGCTTGGCTTGTTGTAGGCTTTGAACGAGTGCGGTGGCTGAGAACCATTTAACACGAACCTCCCGCTCTATTAATTGATTGGCGAGCGCGGCAGCTATATGCGATTTACCGACTCCCGATGGCCCGATCAGCAAGACGTTTCCGGCATGGTGTACCCAGTCAGGCTGATCTTTTAGTGCAATCACCTGCTGTTGCACAGACGCGCTAAGTTCTACCAGCTTCAGGTTGGCAAAGCTTTTCCCGGCAGGCAATCCCGCTTCTCGTGTCCATCGTTGCACACGTTTCTGATAACGATCCGCTACTTCCTGTTCACAAAGTCCTGATAAATAGCGGATATGACCATAACCTTGTTCAATAGCCTGCTCTTGATGATGTTGATAATGCCGACTAAAAGCAGGCAGTTTGAGTTCTTTCAATAACAAACCTATCGTTTCAGGCATGACCGACAACCTCCGCAAGATGCCAGTTACCCTGCAACAGATGATCATAAGCTGCTAAATCATGTTGCCGTGCAGGTATAGTGGGAACCGGTTGTTTGCCTAAATAACGCTCTTGTAAGGCCTTGAGGGGTGGCAGCGGTCTGTTGTTATTGACACTCGCTAATAACTCATTGCCTAAACGTTCTTCACAGTCATGATCCATGGCGATACGGAGAACACCAACGATCCATTTGCACGCATCTCTGGGCTGAAGCTGTTGATCACAGTGCAGCCATAATTTTCGATAAGTCTCAGTGGGTAATAACTCATCCCGAAACTGTAAAAACCGGAACGCCTGGGGTTTAGCAGACAGACTATGAATGATATGACGGTAATCAATGCATTTGCCCCGCTCCTGACCGGCTTTAAGGTAAACACGAGGTAGCGTACTGGTTAGCGTTTGGCCGATAAAAAAAGCCAAGCGATCATGATAAACATGAACACGAACGTTTTCGCCAATCATGCGCGAGGGCACGGTATAAACGATCCTTTTGACCTCCAAGGTACTACTGCGGGTCACTTTCAGGCTGAGTTCACTATAGTCCATGAAGCGTTCGCCAGGTAGTGCTTGCAAGGCCAATTGCTCGTCTTTAAAGCGGCTCTGGCAGCGTTTGTTTAACCGTTCAGTCACTTTGTCCAGAAACGCTTGGTAATCGTTGATGGCGGCAAAGTCACAACTCCCTCTCAGCTTTAACGCTTGATCCAAACGGCGCTTAAATGAACCATGCGCACATTCAATGGCACCATTTTCATGACTCACACCGCGATTGTTACGTGTTGCACGCAAGCTATAATGATCGCAGAGTGCGTCATAAGCCTTCGTTAATTTCTCCTCCTCTGCACGGTTAATAAAAGCCGCACTTAAACTGTCGGTGCGGTGCTCAATAGGACTGCCACCCGCCAGCGTTAGCGCTGACTGCAAACCGTCGGCTAACGCTGAATAACTTTCACCGCCCAAAATGATCTGTACATAACGCCAGCCACTATAGGCAAAGCGGAACTGGTACAAGAGATGGGTAAACACTTCACCCTGGAGAGTTATTTCAGTATTTGGATGGCTGAAGTCTGATAAACCTTGCTGCCCAGGCGGTACAGACTGGCGGAAGATAACGACCTTATCCGGCCCTTGGGTTGCTTTCCAGAGTTTTACACGACGCTGTAGGGTTCGCAATACACTGTAAGGGAATTTACCAGCGTGTTCATCATCCAGATATTCCCAGAGCGTTAAGCCCGTTAGCTGTGATTCCTTCTCTAACAAAGGTACCAATTCCTTTTCCCAAATAGCGTCCAAAGGATCTTCACGAGTGCGCCAATGCCGCTCTCCTGGAATCGATTGACGCTCACCTTTTTCTATTCTGCGACCGGAACGTTCAGAAATAGCGGCTTTAGCGGCGGCTGTTTCTTGGCTTTTTCCTGATTTACGCGTGCTCATATATAAACTCTCTTGATGTTGAGTGATACGTTTTCCAGGCAAGGGTGAACTCCAAAAAAAATGAAATACACCCTTGTCCTACATATCGGTCAACCGGTCAAGATAGTTGTCGCCGACCGGACAGGGTAATTGTCGCCGAACA
>NZ_JAWPOH010000150.1:0-2220 GCF_037671525.1 Methylobacter svalbardensis | reverse complement strand
CTTTCAAGACGTATATGCAAGATGCCAGTAAAGTTTTGTGTGTCATGAAGAAAATGCGTGAAGATTTCGCAATCCCTGCGTGAATTTTACTGTAGTGGCTTGGAAATTATTTACCTGAGAAACTATAGGAGGCAGTTTTAAGCAATGAGATTATTTGGTTATGCTCGAGTGTCCACGAGCCAACAATCCCTTGATGGCCAAGTCAAGACGCTGAAGGAAGCCGGGGTCAAAACGAGCCGTATTTTTACTGACAAGGTTTCCGGCAGCCACATCAACCGGGATGGCTTGCATATGCTGCGGGTCAAGGTAGAAGAAGGCGACGTGATCCTGGTCAAAAAGTTGGATCGATTGGGACGGGATACGGCGGACATGATCGCCTTAATCAAAGAATTCGATAGCATCGGCGTTGCCATCCGTTTTTTGGATGATGGCATCAGCACCGAAGGCACCATGGGCAAAATGGTCGTCACCATTCTGTCTGCCGTAGCCCAGGCGGAACGACAACGCATCCTTGAGCGTACCAACGAGGGTCGCATCGAGGCTAAGGCCAAAGGAGTGAAGTTTGGGCGCAAGCGTAGCGTCGATACGGAAAGACTACAGGCATTGCATAAGAATGGATTAGGGGCAACCGCCATCGCCAAACAAATGGGCATTGGGCGGTCAACCGTTTACAAATTGCTGAATGAGACGGATAAGTAATTATGGAAGCAATTAACCGGGTATTCTGGTCCAAAGCTGCCACGGATATTTGTTACTCAACCGGCCATCGTAATTGACTCGAGACAGCCTCCCGCGTCAGGTCAATCGCGGTTGCCTAGCCTATTTTAGGGCCACTGTTAAAGTGTGCTTTGACAATGTGTAGCTCATCAGCTACATTAAGCACATGATCGATATGAAAAAAACCGATGTTTTTGTCCAATGGTTAGATGAACTTCGTGACATTCGAGCGCGTGCGCGAGTCCAAGCCAGAATTGAGCGGCTGGCCGCCGGCAATCCAGGAGACGTGAAGCCTGTTGGAGAAGGTGTATCGGAAATGCGAATCGACTATGGCCCCGGTTATCGGGTGTATTTCACGCGGCGCGGCAACGAAGTCGTAATTCTGTTAGCTGGTGGACATAAGAGTACTCAGGATACCGACATCAAAACCGCCCAGGGACTTGCTCGTAATCTATAGGAAAACACAATGATAAAAACCATAACCAGCCGCTACGATGTAGCAGAGCACTTGAGAACAACAGAAGAAATGGCGGCTTATCTTGACGCCTGTATTGAGGAAGCAGACGGTGATGCGACCTTTATCGCCAAGGCGATTGGCGATATTGCCCGTGCGCGTGGTATGTCTCAGATCGCCCGCGATACCGGTCTTTCCCGCGAAAGCCTGTATCGGTCATTAGACGGTGAGCACATCCCCAGTTTCGATACAATCCTCAAAGTGACAAAGGCGCTAGGGATTCATTTACACGCGGACGCTATTTAACTAATTGATTGCTCATAACTGAGGTATTGTCTAACAATGCAGCCATGAAATATGGCTATGCGCGGGTTTCGACCGACGATCAAAAAGTAGATTTGCAAATTGGCTAATATTGCCCATCCCCCGAAAATGTAAAATCAGCCTAAAGATGGCTCTTGGACATTGCTCCAATATGCCGGATCAGAATAGGGTGCTAATCAACAAAAGGTTCTAAAGTTCCACGGGATTTAGGAGGAAATTTGGGTGCATTTAAACAAACGACACAAAAAGTCCTACTGAATTTGGTGAGAATCCAGAACCGACAAGGCTTTGTGTGGCTTATCGACTTCCCAATTTTGGTCATGGGGTTAATTAACCAAAAGAACGGTTTGTTCCACGACATCCCTGGAGCCCTTGGTATCAGCGGCGTATAGACGAAATATGGCTATTTTTGCCCATCCCCTCGAAAAGGTAAAAATAAGCAAGGGCTAATGTTTAGTGTCTCGTGATAAAGGCTCTGGTGAGTGCAAAAAGTTTACTTTTTGCACTGCATTATTTTCTTATGTTTATTAGGCTGATAGCTTCACATTTTAGTGCAAAAACTCTTGCAAAAATCATAGTTGCATATTCTGGCCCAACTTGAACACTCATTCTGATTCAATCTGAACACCTATTCTGATTTAACTTGAACACTGATTCTGGTTTCAAGCTGAACACTTTTCTGGATTTTCCAGAATCGGTGTTCAAGTTGCCAGAATGACTGTTCA
>NZ_JAWPOH010000149.1:0-2381 GCF_037671525.1 Methylobacter svalbardensis | reverse complement strand
TTCTGGAAAACATATGGTTGGGAGGGATTTGGGGCGTTTAGGGTCGACGGTTTCGCTACAGTACCGTGCTGCTGGATAATTTTCCAAGAATCAGGCTGCAAAAAATTTAAAAACTTGAACATCGAGTGATAGTTCACAAATAAGATGCTTTATTTTCAACTTATCGGTTTTTTTGAACAAGGGCATGTCAAAAAATTGGTCCAATAACTGCACCCATTCAGCTTTATGGTTACTTAAAGCCTCTTCCAGGGGTTCGTACTCCAGCTCAAATTTTTGATGGTACTGCGGAACCGTTTCTTTCCATTCGATCAGCAGTTTCTTTTGACGGTCAATTTTTTTAGTCAGGCTATTAAATTGCTTTTGAGCCGTTGATAAGGTTTTTTTTCCTTCGGCCTTGGGTGTAATCCGGACTATTTTGGAGGAGTTCATTTTGTTGATCTCATGGTTGAGCGAATGAGAAAGGGTAATGGAAAATCAATTGGCGCTATTAAAAGTTCACTGCGGCACCAGGCAAACAACGCAGGTAGAAATGTGGCAAACGTAAGCATACCCCATGCGTATTTCTAACGGTACTTTGCATTTAATTTGATGGTTCATGATAGCACATCTTGCGGTGGTGCTGGTCTGTCGAACCAACCTTTGCAAGTTATCATGTCCTCAATCACGGCTTGAATGATTATGTCTTTAAAGGTGGTTGGAATAAACCTTGAGCTATGGTTTTTTAAAAAAACATGAGGTATTCAAAAAAATATCGGCAAATTTTTAATGAAAAATACAAATAAATACTTATTAATCAATTATGTAATTATTATTTTAATATCGGCGTAATAATCGGCAATAAAGTAGAAGTTAGTCTAAAATAACCAATAAAATTCAGTCTCTTATAAAACTAATAGATCGGCATGGAAATTATTGAATCGCCTTCCAAAATAGAACCTTGCTTAATTGGTGAAAATATCCCTTCAGAAACATCAGACTTAATTGCTGAGCTTGTCGAAAAAGCCGTTACTCTAAAAGCAGGTTTACATCCCAGTACTGCCGAAAGCCTGTCTTCGATTGTCAGAATAATGAATTGCTATTATTCCAACCTTATCGAAGGACATAACACAAAACTGCAAGATATCGCGCGAGCGCTTAATAATGATTTTGAAAGTGACAAGGAAAGACGTAACTTACAAATTGAGGCATTGGCTCATATTAAGGTGCAAAGCAAGGTAGATGAGCTTTATGCGGACGGAAAACTCCCTAATCCGACGTCTGTTGAATTTATCTCATGGCTACACAAAGAATTTTATTCTGACGCTAGCGATGACATGCTAACGATCAAAAATGGCAAACGCAGTTTTATCATGGAGCCTGGAAAATTCAGATCAACCACTGAGCATAATGTTAGTGTTGGTCGGCATGTCCCACCGAGTGGAGTGTATGTTGAGGCCTTTATGCGCTATTTTGAAAGCCGCTATTGCGCCGGCCATATGGGTAAAAGTAATCAAATAATGGCAATTGCCGCAGCACATCATAGGCTTGCGTACATTCATCCCTTTTTAGACGGTAATGGCCGAGTTAGCCGATTAATGAGTCACGCAATGGGCTTGCAAGCAGGGATAGGTGTTTCAGGGTTATGGTCTATTTCCAGAGGTCTTGCGCGTGGGTTAAATAGCCCAAAAGACTACAAGAGCATGATGGATTTGGCCGACACGCCAAGACAAGGAGATCTTGATGGTAGAGGTAATTTATCGCAAAAAGCCTTAATTAGCTTCACTAATTGGTTTCTAAGCATCAGCATTGATCAGGTTGCATTTATGTCACGCTTGTTTGATCTTGCGCATCTAAAAAAACGCCTGGAAACCTATGTCGCTATTAAAGCGTTTAAGCCTGAGTCTATTTATATTTTAACTGCCGCGTTAAGCAATGGTGAAATTTCGCGCGGTGATGCAGAAAGACTCACAGGACTTAAGGAGCGTAGCGCGAGAACCGTGCTATCCAGTTTGACCGAAGATGGCATTCTGGGTTCCAGTTCACCCAAGGGTCCCGTTTCGCTTCGATTCAATGTTGACTCGGCGAGAATATTATTTCCAAAATTGTTTGATGACATTCCGCTTGAGTCGGAGCAGATGAAAAATCAAAAAGAGGGTGTCGAAGTGGGACGGCGCTAACTGATTGATTTTTTTTGCTGGATAATGCCTCCAACGATATTCTATTTTTTATCCTTTATTATAGAGTGATGTTTACTAACCGAAAACGCAGATCATTATTATGAACGTAATACATGGCGCTTGGATTCCAAAAAATACCCAAGACTTTATTCAATCGGGTGATTTTTACCTGTGGGTAGAAAGCGACGAGCTTAGCAGTAAGCCAAAAATTCCGCTCCATCCTCA
>NZ_JAWPOH010000148.1:0-2400 GCF_037671525.1 Methylobacter svalbardensis | reverse complement strand
TAGCATCAAAGCAGGACTCAATCAATTCGAGGACTTTGGGTTCGTCGGATAGTTGATTTAAGGCAGCGTTCAGCAGTTTGCGCTGGTGATGATCTAATTCACGGATTGCAGTAATTAATTGAAAAAACTCGGCGTTTTTCATGATGATCTCCAATTGAAAACCTACATGGCTTATTTTATGAAAAAGAAATAAAAAATTCCATAGTTAACGATGACATAGCCTTTAGGAAAGATGTCTACTGATGGCAGGTGACTTCTTGATAGCAGGTCATAGACAATATTATGGATTTTGATCGAAATGTCGAATGAAAAACATTTTTAGCGATATCTAAACCAATTATGCTATACTAAAAAGATAGCTAGCGGAGCATATTGTTCGGCAAAGGGAAGCTTGAAATCAGGGTTAGCAGGCTTTTGGTAACAAGTCCATTCAAATTGTTCAACGTTATACAAAGTAATGAGCCTAAAATTTTTGCTTCTGGCATGTTTTCTCTTCACCTCTGGACTAATCGCTACAACAGTGACCGCCGGAGCCGTAGATTCTTTTGGTGTAAGTAAAATTTACCCCTCCCTCAGTGGAGGAAATGAATGGGTTTCCACTTGGGACAACGGTGTCTCGCGATCATTTACCGGTAGTGATCCACAAGATGCCTGGTTCGATGCAAATCATGGCGACGCTTCTTATTCGGTAGACGGCAAAGGGCTATTCAAGATTTCCGGATCGGTGCCTCGCATGTACATTCACGATCCGGCGAAACTCAACAGCTGGCGCGACGTTGAAATGACCGTCTATGCGATGCGAGTCGCCGATAGCGGTACGATTTACGGCGGGATCGTCGGTGTTGCACGGACTAATCACGGCACCACCGGCTCGGAAACAGTTAATCTTTGCGATACTCGAGGGATGGCCGCGCGGATTCGTTACGATGGCCACATCGACTTCGAGAAGGAAACAAGTCATCCAAAATCCACCGCCATTCAAAACAAGACCATTTGGTCTGGTGGCTTCCCGAAAAATGTCTGGATCGGTTACAAGTATGTCGTTTACGACTTGGCTAACGGTAACGTTAAACTGGAATTGTGGATGGACCAGACTGACGGCTTGAATGGCGGCAACTGGTACAAAGTGAACGAATTCATTGACACGGGATCGAATTTTGGTGTGGATGGGGAACCTTGCAAAGCAGGTATTGACCCTGCGTTGAAGCTAGCAAACTCTGATGCTCGCGCTGGATCCGAGTCAGGCAAATCCAATATCTCTGTCTACTGGAGAAGCGACAATGTCGGTACCAACGGACTGGTTTATAAAATGATGAGCGTTCGCGAGATATCTCCGATGGCGGCGAATACGCCTGATAACACACAGCCTGTGCTAAGTAGTATTTCTTCTGAAAACGTCAAATCGGATAGCGCCACATTAACGTGGACAACTGACGAGCCTGCTGACACCCAAGTGGAATATGGGCCGACGGCCGCTTACGGACAATCCAGCATTCTTGATTCCTCGCTGGCCACTCATCACAGTGTCCAACTCACGGGATTAACAATGGGCACCACCTATCACTATCTGGTCAAGTCGGGCGATGCGTCTGACAATTTGGCGTTTTCCGGTGACCAGACATTTAAGACCGCAGCCGACTGTATCTCAAGTAGCGGTATTTGGGCTAGTACTTCACTGCCGTCCACCACCAGCACCATGACCGTCGAATTCAACGCGACTCCATCCGGCTCGAATATCGATGGTGTTTTCGGGCTATCCAATGGCACTGCGTTTAACTATAGCGATTTGGCCGTCATAGTCCGGTTCAATACCAGCGGAAAGATCGATGCGCGAAATGGCGGGAGTTACAAGGCTAATACCTCGATTCCGTATACCTCCGGCAAGACTTATCGGTTTCGACTCTACGTGAATTTGTCCAATCACAAATATAACGCTTACGTGAGTTCGAATGGAACAGACTACCAAATCATTGGAAAAGGGTACGCATTTCGAACCGAGCAGTCGAACGCGACTTCACTAAACAATCTAGCAACTATTGCCGGCGTTGGGAGTGTTTCCGCTTGTTATGTAATAACCGCGATACGGTAAACAAACCCTGGGCAACAGCAATGGAATGCCGTTGCCATAGAAATAATCGGGGTATGAGCGGTCAGGCGAGTTACGCTAGATTGCGGTGTCATGCCGCTCACACCCTTTATTCTATGGCAATCGCGCCATGTCAAAAAAGCTCTTTAAGTCACCTGCATGGCATCGAGAGTACTTCTTTTTTATAGGCTATGTCATCGTTAAATATTGAAAATTCCCCAGAGCAGCATTGAGTAGGGTTTCCGGCGTGAGTTGGCAGTGTTGTTCAAAAGCCCGTCGCCAGCCCAGGTAGTTTGGCAAGTATTTGGTAGCTA
>NZ_JAWPOH010000147.1:0-2452 GCF_037671525.1 Methylobacter svalbardensis | reverse complement strand
GAGCGGCGCGAATGGACAGGCGGCAAGCGTTTATGCGGAAATGCCCAATGACCAGTTCAGACGCTTGCAGCTGAATAGAGGCGACAAGGTTGAGCTGCGGATACGCCACGCGCATTGGTTTCATTAGTGTAAGTTCTCGGGTTACGCTACGCTAACCCGATCGACATGCTTTTTAATCAAGGAAACATCCCCAACAATGAATTTAAGCCAAATTGAATTGCTTCGCGTTCTTCAGGAAAATGATTTCAGCCTTTCAAAAGCGGCGGAAAAAATGCATATCGTACAATCGGCGGTCAGTCGGCAATTGCAGCTTTTCGAAGCCGAACTGGGTTTCCCTTTGTATGAACGGCAGGGTAAAAGATTGATAGGCTTGACCTCTTTGGGTTGCCGTATCATGGAGGAGGTCGCAACCATTAACATGGCCAAAAACAATATCCAGACCATAGCAGCCGACTTTATCGACAGCAACCAAGGCGTTTTGCACATTGCGACCACCCACACCCAGGCCAGGTATTTTTTACCGAAACCTATCCTGCGCTTCAGGGAAAAATATCCGGGCGTCAGGATTTATATGGTGGAAGCGTCGCCCGAACAACTGATTAACAAACTGCATACCCGCAAAGCGGATATTGCGATCTGCACCGAGAAAGTCGGCGAAGATGCCGGTTTGGTCGTCAAGCCCTGCTACGAATGGCATCATGCGGTGGTGGTGCCGCAACATCATCCGCTGAGCGAGGGCGAAATTTCTCTTGAGCGGCTCGCCTCTTATCCGATACTCACCTACAGTTTTGGTTTTACCGGTCGCTCAAACATCGAGACTGCATTTAACAACACCGACATGAAACTGGATATTATCCTGGCCGCCGCCGATACCGATGTGATCAAGACCTATGTACGCTTAGGGATGGGGGTCGGCATTATTGCCGGCATGGCTTATGATCCGGAGGTGGATCATGATCTGGTTGTACGGGATTTATCGCATCTTATTCCCAGTTCAAAAACCAAGATCGCCTATCTGAAAAACAACTACCTGCCTGTGTACACGCAGCACTTTATCGACGAGTTGTTGATTGCAGCTAAAGAGCTTAATCTCCATTAACCGGAGTACAAACCTGATCGAAGGGAAGCCCCATGGAACAACCACAACCCGTCAGCTTTAGCACAGCCTTCCGCTTCTGGTTCAAACTCGGCTTCATCAGTTTCGGCGGGCCTGCCGGGCAAATCGCCATCATGCATCAGGAACTGGTCGAGCGGCGGCGCTGGATTTCCGAAAAGCGTTTTCTGCATGCGCTGAATTACTGCATGCTATTGCCGGGGCCTGAAGCGCAGCAACTCGCGGTTTATCTCGGCTGGCTGATGCACCGCACCTGGGGCGGCGTGGTCGCCGGGCTTTTGTTTATTCTGCCGTCGCTGTTCCTGTTGATCCTGCTAAGCTGGATTTACCTGCGCTTCGGCCAGGTTCCGGCGGTGGCCGGTGTGCTTTACGGTATCAAGCCCGCCGTCACTGCCATCGTGCTGTTCGCGGCGTATCGCATCGGCTCGCGGGCTTTAAAAAACGGCGTACTCTGGATTTTGGCGGCATTGGCCTTTGTCGCTATTTTCGTATTGCACGCGCCGTTTCCGTTGATCGTATTGATTGCAGCCTGTCTCGGAGCCGTCGGCGGACGCATCATTCCTGATAAATTTGCTGTTGGCGGAGGTCATGGCTCGGCCAAACAAAGCTACGGCCCCGCGCTGATCGATGACGATACGCCCATCCCCGAGCATGCCCGTTTTCGTTGGGCGCACTTGCTTAAAATCATAGCGGCGGGATTGATATTGTGGGGCGGCATGATGGGATTCTTATGGGGACACTACGGCTGGAACGGTGCGCTGACGCAAATGGGCTGGTTTTTCACCAAGGCGGCGCTGCTGACTTTCGGCCTGCTTCGTTCGTTTAATACCCAGCAAGGGGAAGTACGCAATAACTGGGCTTGATTTCATAAAGCCTGCTTTCACTCCACAAAAAGCGTTCCGTGAAAACACATGCACTATCGCTCCTGCGAACTATTTGCCATCACTCCGCTAAGCCCCGTTTCCATGGCAAACGGCAGATGAAATAAAACTTCTAACACTTAATTGAAGTTAGGGTTATCATGACAAAAAACCAAGTTTGCCAGATGTATATGCTCTTATCTGAACGAAAAAATATCTCATTCTTTAACTCGTACATCCCTTCTAATTTACTGGTCTACACGGTTTTAACAGTTCCTAAACTTCAACGTTTTTTGACTAAGAACAGAGTAATATTTTATTAGGCGAATTCTAAAATATTTCATATAGACTTCCAGAAAATTAATTTCCAAAACAGTAAAAAACTCCTTTGAAGATATACTTATTTCTACTGAAAAAACTTAAAGGAGCACTTAAAATCATAACGCTAAGCTTTTCGAATTCAATTGTACAAAAACTG
>NZ_JAWPOH010000146.1:0-2454 GCF_037671525.1 Methylobacter svalbardensis | reverse complement strand
CTTCCAATGCAATTTTGGCTTTTTGAGCCCCTGTAAAAATCTTCCGTTTGCTTTCGCTCATTTCCTGCTTCTCATTTTTCGACAGAGCATAGCTTAAACTATTGTCCGGAATTCGGGGTCCACTATATAGCGATCATCCATAATTTCCATCAAGTCATTTCGGGTGGCACCATTCAAAGGCTCCAGACCCCAATCATCAATAATTAGCACATCCAGACTGGCGATGGCTTTTAGCAATTTACTGTAGCTGCCATCGGCCTTGGCTTGTGTCAATGCGAGAACCAGGCGCGGAAGCCGGTAATATTTTACGCTGCAGCCTTTCAGACAGGTTTGATGACCGAGTGCGCAGGCGATATAGGTTTTGCCCGTGCCGCAAGGACCAGTCACACATCAGCAACGACGCCATTTGTGATTGTTGCAAGCCTCTGGCAGGCAGATAGTCAATGTCCTTGGCATAAGGCATTACGTCCAAGCCGGTCAAGTTTTGTCACGACCAGAATATCGCCGGATTCCATCCGGTCAATCAATTTAGTAAAACCTGGACGCTCTTTTGCCGCCACTGACCCGCTGATACTTTCTTCAATAAGCTGCTGTTATTGGATAGCGAATCCTGCCGCTTTGATTTCTATACTCTGATTCTGGGTAGCTTGGTCTATAGTCGAAACTCGACAGTATGCAAAAACGCGTGACATGGGCAAATTCCGTCCGAAAGTGAAGTACGATGTGCGGTCAATGCGTAACTTCTACATAGCTTAGAACGAACACTTTTGGGGGTTCTTCCATAGGCCCCCTATTTGCTCCTAATTTATGACACAGCCAATAGGTTGATTTATCAGCGGTGAAAGTTTGTGCCAAATATCTTGATTTATGGCACAAGCAGAAAACTTTACTCTCTTGCGTATGGTGCATTTATGGTGTAAAAAAGAATCGTAATCACACCACATTAGGAGGGTCGGCAATGACAAGGCAAAGCATTTCTTTTACTGCACCAAACGATAATTGGTTAAATTCGTTGATTAAAAACGAGGAATACAACAGCAAAAGCGAAATTGTAAATGACCTAATACGCAAAGCACGGGCACATCAAGATGAAATAGAAATAATCCGTGCTAGGTTGATTAAATCAGAAAATAGCGGATTTATAACCCAGACCACAGAGGAGATTAGAGCAGAATTCAAGGAGGAATTGAGGCGTAATGGGGAATTATAAATTAACGGAAGATGCCAAGGATGATTTGCGGCGTATATATAGGTATGGCGTTAAGAAATTCGGGGAAGCTCAAGCAGATTTGTATTATGACGCACTATCTAGGCATTTTGAACAAATAGCAGAAAATCCGTATTTATTTCAGGCTATAGATCATATCCGAAAAGGATATAGGCGTAGCGTCTGCCGGGTTGATAGCATTTTTTATCGTGTTGTAGATAATACTGTAGAAATAATCAGCATATTCAGTCGTCAAGATTTTGATAATCTACTTTGAGGGGTTTGAAACGCAACGGTCGCCGAATTTGATAATGAGTTTACAGATGTTTCAATCCACGCGACCACGCGGGGCACGACATCTTTGGCCTTCGGATAGAAGCCGGTAGACTGAGGCTTTACTTATAGCGTATTCAGACATTAAATTTTTTATTAAAACGCCATCAGCACGTTTCTGTTTCATTTCTGATAACGCTTGTTCTGATAGCTTGGCTTTAGCTCCAAACTGAACACCATTGCTCTTTGCCTTGGTAATTCCATCAGCTTGCCGCTCAGCACGAATAGCATTTTCAAATTCTGCAATTGCACCCAACATAGAGAACAGAAGTTTGCCGGTAGGCGTTGAGGTGTCAATAGCTTGGTCTAAGACAATAAGCTCAACACTTTTTTTTTCGAGGTCATCTGCTATTTTCGCCAGATCGAGTGTTGACCTGGCCAGCCGATCAAGTTTGGTAATAACCAGCGTATCGCCCTTACGAACATGACGTAGACACTCTTGCAGTTGAGGTCGATTGTTGGTATTGGTACCACTCTTTTTTTCTTGGAAAATTTGCCCATCAGCTTCTTTGCATCCGGAAGCGATAAGTTTTGACAGTTGAACGTCTAAACTTTGTCCGGTAGATGAAACTCTTGCATATCCAATTTTAGCCATGATTTTACCGCTCACTATGTTTTATTTTATCTTAGACTTTCTAAGACTTAATTATAAGACATAAAATAAGACATGTCGAGGGCGCATTCTATCGTTGAGCAAAAAGCGTCTTGAATTGTATACTCAATAAGACGCTTTGAATCAGGCACTGTTTTCTGATACCAGATTATAGTGAACTTAGTTGCCAGGTAAGCGTTCACCCCCCTCTCGCAAACTGACGCTAATTCAAGCATACTGCTGACTAAATTTCTGACACAACCTTTCTATGAAACTGAGCGACCATAGCCTACGCCAATTAGATGTCACCTACCTTGATGGT
>NZ_JAWPOH010000145.1:0-2502 GCF_037671525.1 Methylobacter svalbardensis | reverse complement strand
TGTGCTATATGGCTTTGCATAGCGGCGTGATTTTGATATGGATTCATGAATACCCCCTATTGAATAAGAGGCAGTAGTTTGCCTTGATTTTAAAGGCTTGAGTATGTGTGCTTTAATTGACGGTTACCTATCAATGGATGACATGGCTTTCTCCCTGTCCGCTAGATTGGCCATTAAGGGCGGCATAACCAGCCAGTGCGCCCGATGAATCCGGGATGGGCTGATCGGCCATTGCCGCGGACAAGCGCCCTGGATTCAGTTGGTAAGCCTCTAGCCTATCGCGCAACTGGCTCGCGGTTAAACGGGGTGCCGACAAAATGCGCGCTAACAAATCAGTATTGATCTTGCCATGGTGTAGGGTATGCACAGCGATGACCTGCTTGGTACCCAGTAACTGATCCTTGTAGATCTTGGATGAACTGGCCTTCAACAGCGCACACAAGCGCTGACTGTCGTTATCACCCAACTGCTCGGATAGTGCGGCTTCCAGTGTCTCTACCCGCTGCTGCCTGTCCCGATAATGATGGGTGTTTTTAACTGAAGTTTCCCAGAAATTGGAAAGGTGAATTGCCGTAACTACTGGGTTGTGGCTATTTTTGATAAGCTTTACGTTAGATGTAGCAAACCCTAACAAATATACCCCTACATGCCTGTGCATCCCCCTAAAACTGGGAAACTTCAGTTTTTAATGATCTGGTCTTTTTCCAGACTGATAATATGTTCAGCGATCTGCTCGCCACTGGCAAGATCCTTAATCAGCAATTGCCCTGCCTCTGCCGATACCCCTACCTTGGCCGATTGATAGGCCATGGGCACCGAGTATTTATTCGATTGCCAGGAAATTAGACTGGTTTTGTCGACCTGCCGGGTTTCGCCTGTCATCGCTTTATGCTGCAAGCAGGTCGACGTCAAATAAGACTGCATTTTAACTTTCTCTTCGTGCTCGGAATGAGTCCACGGCTGCTGCCCCGTGGTGCCATGTACGCGTTTATTCGCAATCGTATCCAGCCAATCAGCCATATAGGTTTCCAGGCTTTTCCAGTCGGCAAAGCTCTCGCTATAAAGCCCGTTTTGCTTCACGTATTTCACCCCAGACTCGACCTTGCCTTTGCTTTCAGGATCGTAACCCTCACAGGCGCGGATATAAAAACCTGCCGCTGTAGCGTATTGATGGAAGCGTTGGTTTAGCTCCAGTTCACGGAATACTTCATGAATGACCACCAGCTTGGTTTGGTCATAAACGCATTCTTGCGGCATGCCGCCAAAATAGCGGAACGCCGCATCATGCTGATAAAGCAGCGCTTGCGTATCGATAGGCTGGGCCGACAGTGAGACATGCATCAGCCTGGAGTAAGACAGCACAAACACCATAAAATACACGGTAGTCTCTTTGCCGCCAATCATCACGCCACGTAATTCACCGCCATCCACCTGGCATTGCACACCACAGGAACCCTATCAATGACAGGCTCGTAATAGCGCGGCTGCTTGAAGCTAATTTCATCCTTTAATGCCTGGATATAGCGCCGCATCGAACGCTCAGAAACAGTCAGTGCATCAATTTTGACTTTCAACTTGCGCATGACTTTGACTGCCGACAGGTTCGGATAGGTTTGCAGTAGCTAAATACAAACGTCTTAGAGGACATAAAAGGCAAGCTTGGGCATGGCTTAAGCGCTGTCGGGAGAGCCTGCCAAGGTTGTTTGTGCATTGGGATTTTGTATACTCGAAGGGCGATGAATAAGAAGAGCCGTATGAGGCGAGAGTCTCACGTACGGTTCTGTGAGCGCCTGAAGGGGAAGCTCCCTCGGGCGACTCGACCTGAACACCAGTGGTTAATTTCGTTGGAATCAGGCTATTGTATTCCAACGCCCGTCACGTTTTTAAGCATTCAAACACTGCCCCCTCGTGGTAACTTTTGTACGCTGATTGACATCCCAATATGCACACAGTACCAAGTTGCACATAATTTTTATCTTTAAAGGCTGATTTTCATTTTAAATAAATAGAAGGATATTGTATAAACGAACAATTGGAAATTGCCCAAGAAAATGCCCGACGCAACTATGCACTCATAGCCAGTAGACTGCCTGCACGTCTAAACAAACAGGAAGAAGCGTTATTAGAAAAAATATCGAATCACCATGGTAACTCATTGACGAAGTTAAGAGCGCTCTATGATTTCATGGATGAGCTATACTCCGACTGGTCAAATTTGCGGAAAATGAAGAGAGTATAATACCCAAATTTAAACACAAAACCTGACATGCTAAAGGTCGACTTTACCGAAAAAGCCATTGACGACGTGTATCAACAATTCATGGGGCATCCCTCTGGACTGACCAAGAAAAAACTGCATGTCGTATATCTTAAAACACTGGGCTTATCACATAAGGAAATCGAACGCATTGCCCGCACCAGTGCTGACAGTGTGACGCGTTACCTAAAAGACTATGACGAGGGCGGCTTAGCCGCGCTTGGTGTGTCGCGCACCCATCGTCC
>NZ_JAWPOH010000144.1:0-2571 GCF_037671525.1 Methylobacter svalbardensis | reverse complement strand
CAATCTTATTTTTCCATGGATAAGCTGACCGAGTACCAATACCAGTTAACCATCGGCGATGAAGCGTTAAGCCCTGAAGAATGGCAACAGCTGGTGGATGCCAAAACCCCATTGATCCATTTTCGCGGGCAATGGATGGAGCTGGATCGCGATAAAATGCAGGAAATGCTGGCTTTTATTCAACAGCAAAATGAAGTTATTCCTGAGCTATCGGTGCATGAATTATTACGGAAATTGGCCGAAGAAGAGGACAGTTTTGAGCTGGATGTTCACGATAGTTTAGCTCAGATGTTGGCAAAACTGTCCGACAACAGCCAATTAGAACTCATCGACAATCCTGAGAAACTCAACGCGGAACTGCGAGATTATCAAAAGCGCGGTGTAGCCTGGTTGCGTTACCTGGAAAGCTTAGGCTTAAACGGTTGTTTAGCCGATGACATGGGCCTGGGTAAAACCATGCAAGTCATTAGCGTGTTGGTGTTGGAACGCGAGCAAACCCAAGTCGGCCCAACGCTGTTAATTGCCCCGACTTCCGTGATTGGCAACTGGCAAAAGGAAATTGAAAAGTTTGCTCCGCATTTGACCACGTTGATTCATCATGGCAGTGAGCGCGAACAAGAGGTCAACGCCTTCAAACAATTGTGTTCTCAGCATGATTTGCTGATTACCTCCTACACGCTCGCGCGTAAAGACAGTAAATTACTGGGTGCTTTGAACTGGCGGCGCATCGTGTTGGACGAGGCGCAAAATATTAAAAATCCGAAAGCCGCACAAACCAAAGCCATTTTAAAGCTCAATGGCGATTCCCGTTTGGCGTTAACAGGTACGCCTGTCGAAAACCGCTTAATGGATTTATGGTCTATTTTTAACTTCCTTAATCCTGGTTATTTGGGCAAACAAGCACAATTTCGCAAAACCTATGAGTTACCCGTACAGCGCGATAATGATCCGGTACAGTCGGCTATCTTGAAAAAACTCATCCAGCCTTTTATTTTGCGCCGCTTAAAAACCGATAAATCGATCATTAAAGATTTACCCGATAAAATCGAAAACAAGATTTATTGTAACCTCAGTAAAGAACAAGCGGCCTTGTATGAAGTCGTCGTAAATGATGTGATTGCGCAATTAGAGGAAGCAGAAGGTATTCAGCGCCAAGGCTTAATGCTGTCCACCTTGATGAAATTGAAACAAATCTGTAATCATCCAATGCAATTTTTACAAGATGGCAGCGCCTTTACACCGGAACGCTCCCACAAGCTTGAGCGCATCAGTGAGATGCTTGAGGAAGCGATGGAACAAGGTGATAGCGTGCTGGTCTTTACCCAGTTCACCGAAATAGGTGAACATCTGGAGCGTTATCTGGCAAAGGAAAAGCACTATAAAACCCATTACTTACACGGGGGCACCCCGCGTGCCAAACGCGAACAAATGATCAGCGATTTTCAAGACCCAGACACAGGCCCTGCCGTGTTTATTTTATCGCTGAAAGCAGGCGGCGTCGGTATCACCTTAACCCAAGCCAATCATGTATTCCATTTTGATCGCTGGTGGAATCCTGCGGTTGAAAACCAGGCCACGGATCGGGCCTTTCGTATCGGTCAGAAGAAAAATGTCTTCGTGCACAAATTTGTCACCTTGGGAACCTTGGAAGAGCGTATTGATCAAATGATTGCCGACAAGCAAAAAATGGCCGATAGCATCGTCGGTAATGACGAAAGCTGGTTAACCAAGCTCGACAATCAGGCATTTAAAGAACTGATTGCCCTCAACAAACATAGCGTTATGGAAGACTGATATGAGTAAATATGCAAAGACCTGGTGGGGGCAACGCTTTATAGCCGCCTTGGAAGATTTTACCGACAGCGGTCGTCTGGCCCGTGGTCGCTCCTATTCCACCGACAACCGTATCAAGCAATGGGTACTCCAGAAGGGCAAAGTCGAGGCCAAACTGCGCGGCAACATCAATCCTTATTTTGGCGTTTATAAAGAACCCACTTATAAGGTCAGTGTGCAAATGACCCATTTTTCTGAGGCTCAATGGCAGAAAATCATAAAAACACTTAGCCAGCGAGCCAGTTTTATCGCCAGATTATTGCTCAATGAAATCCCAGAAAACATTGAAACGGTTTTTTCCGATGTCGGCGTACATTTTCTGCCCAACGATTATCGAGACTTTAAAGTAGCCTGCGACTGCCCAGATTATGAAGTACCCTGTAAACATATTGCAGGTGTTTGTTATCGCCTGGCGGGGCAGTTAGACCAAGATCCGTTTTTATTATTTGAAATGCGCGGACTGGCACCTGAAAAGTTATTGCAGCAATTAGCCAGCTCACCCTTAGGCAAAGTGTTAAGCGACGCTAAAAGCAACGCTATTGATGAACTCCAGTCAGTGGAAAGTTATTACACCCGCCCTGTACTTGCAGAGCTCCCTCAGGAAATCAGCCTGAAAGGCTTTTGGCAAGGAGCTAAACCGTTGCCAAGCAGCATAGAACCCAGTCAGCCTGCCACAATTCCTGCGATGTTAATTAAAAAAGGCGGTGATTTCCCTGCGTTTTGGCAAAAACAAAACTC
>NZ_JAWPOH010000143.1:0-2615 GCF_037671525.1 Methylobacter svalbardensis | reverse complement strand
GAGATGTGGGAGAAATCAAGCATCCCCTATACCGTACGCAAGAAACGCAAAGCTTTTTTCAATAATATTGAAAGCCAAAAATCGGGGAATGTTTAGCTTGCGAAAAAGGGCTGATTTCGACAGCCTAGTCCCAATACCTTTTTGTTCGCTACCGTACCGACGACCTTCGGTTTTATCTGTAATATTTCAAGTGGGCGTTAGGGAACTTTATCCCACGCTTTGCTCATAGCTATGTGTAGTCATGACTAAATAATTATCAGGAGAAACTCATGAACAAAGATCAAGTAAAAGGCAGAGCCGAAGAAGCCAAAGGTAAAGTTAAGGAAGATATTTAAAAAAGCAAGTAAAACGTGCCTTGCTGAGCTGCGCAGCCGTTTCCAGACTAACAGCCCCTCAAGACTCTCTTAAATAACCTTATCACAGGATATAAATATGAAAATCACCCACATGAAATCCATCGGTTTATCAGCAATCCTGGCTTTGCTCGTTTGCTCATTTGGCGCTTATGCTGAAGAAACCAAAGAGGAAACCCATATGAACATGAACAAAGACCAAATAAAAGGCCGAGCTGATGAAGCCCATAGTGCGGACTCTGTCGACAAGCAAAGCGAAGCCTTCAATATCTGCTTACGCGCTACTCAGCGCTTCGAACAGCAGGAAAGGGCCAAAGGGACGGGGAAAACTGAGGTAACGTCGCTATCTGCTTCGTGCAAAACGGAATTGAAACCGGTAACGTATTGGCTTTGCATGGATAAAGAAGCCAATGGGCAAGTCGACTTTAATGTCGCCCATACGCGTTGTGCGAAACAAACAAACTAAATGGATTCTTGCCGTTTCGTAGCTAACCGCGGCCATCCACCCGAGCCGCCGGTTGGGCGTTAATTGAAATCACGGTCGCTTGGGTGCGGCCGGGTGATGATTGTAGTTATCCACGTTCAAAAATAAATATTCGACTGTCGGCTTAGGGTCGAAATTGCCACATCCAAAAAGAGTAAGATCCTCCTATTGCCGAATGTCTGGTATGGAAAAATCGGATGGGCATAAGTTAAATCAACTTGGCACAATGCGTAACTAACGTTATTTATAGCGATAAAAATATTGTCTATTTTTCATCTCCCCATAAACAACCCAACGGAATAACGTACTACCATGCAATATTCGTTAGTGACTCGGTGGCACCTAGATGCTCCCATAGAACGGGTCTGGGATGCCCTCGTCGCGTCTGAAGAATGGCCGAAGTGGTGGCACTTCGTTAAAAAAGTCGTTGAAATCAAAAAAGGTGACGCACAAGGTCTGGGTTCGGTTCGACGGTTTACCTGGACGAGCAGACTTCCTTATCGGCTATGCTTTGAAGTCCGAGTTAAGGTGCTGGAAAAGCCCCATTGGATTGAAGGCATTGCGTCAGGCGACTTAAACGGTACTGGAAGTTGGAAGCTGGATGATTTGGGGGATTCAACTCGGGTGACTTATGTATGGCTTGTGTCTACGGAAAAAGCCTGGATGAATCTCCTGGCGCCAATTTTGGCACCCGTCTTTACTTGGAACCACGATCAAGTCATGCAGGAAGGCGGAAAAGGCATGGCCCGGCATCTCGGCGTTTCACTACTGGATTTTCAAGGATCCCGCAGCCGCCGCAGTGAGCGTATTTAGACTCAACAAGCCAAGCTTATAGCGTTATGCAAAACGCCGAATGGTGTTAAACGACGTTGAATTTTCTCCACATTCAACATCCATCTTTACCGATTCATTGGAATGGGTAGATGTCATTTAAACAATAAGATAGCAAAAATTAATAGAAAGTATTGATGCTCTTTTCTGATGAAACTGGCAAAATTCCTACGCTTTTTGCCAACTTGGCTACCGAATACCTAATCCCCTTTAGGAGCATACTTGTAAACAAACTATTCCAATAAGAGCGGGCGCTGTCAATGAGAAAATTGGCTGGTTACCCCAACGTGATAATTCGGCCAACTGCGGATATTCGATTTACACTTTCTACAATAATTCAACGAAAAAATCTTCAATTTTTGGCGGTAGGACAATTCATTAGCTGCAAAACCGGACACTATTATTGCTAACATCCCAATACCTTAAAGGTCGTCCGTTATATCTGAATAACGCCTGTGGGGTTTTTAATGATTGTATGATGTCCGCTAGATTTCAAACTGTACGCCCAATTCAACCACTCGTTCCGGCGGAACTTTAAAAAACTGGATGGGTGATGAGGCATTTCTGAACATAATCAGGAAAATTTTTTCCTGCAAGGGGTTCAGATCCGGTTTATTAGAGGGTATTAGCGTTTCTCTACCAATGAAAAAAGATGCACTGTGCTGGTCAATGTCTAAACCTTTTAATTTACACAAACTAAGTATCTGCGGCACATTGGGCGTTTCCATAAAACCATAACGCGCGGTGACACGGTAGAAACCCTGATCCATTTGATCAATATCGATTCGTTCATAGTCGGGGATAGTGGGAATATCTGCATTATAGTTTCTCAGGTAAATAATTTCCAAGCCACTACAGTAAAATTCACGCAGGGATTGCGAAATCTTCACGCATTTTCTTCATGACACACAAAACTTTACTGGCATCTTGCATATACGTCTTGAAAG
>NZ_JAWPOH010000142.1:0-2695 GCF_037671525.1 Methylobacter svalbardensis | reverse complement strand
ATTAAATGCGATTATTGGCATTATAAGGAGCGGCATGCGGTCGAATGCATGTTCGGCAAGCTCAAACATTACCGCAGAATTGCCACTCGATACGAGAAAAAGGCTATTAATTACATGGGGATGCTGTCATTTTCCTCGGTACTTTTATGGCTGAGATGAAACGTCAACAGAACCTAGGTGAATCAACGCATTTACAGCCAATTTATGCCGCTCATAAAAATGCGGTTTCCAGTTTTCAGGCACTCATCCATCGACTGGGAGGAATTCCCTGTGAGGACTCTGGCGCTTGGGGCACTTGGGCAAAAATAGTCTTAGAAGGGGCCAATATATTGGGTAAAAAAGTTGCACTAAAAACTTTGCTGGAAGGAGAAAAAAGTGGCGCAAAGGATTATGAAAAGGTTCTGCAGGATGCTGAGTTGTCTTCAGATGTTCGCGCTTTAATTGAAACAAAGCTGCTGCCTGAGCAACAATCCCATATACGCACTTTGGATCGGCTTTTAGACACGGCACCTGAATAGGTTTTACCAGTCAATCTAAGCCTACTGTTTAAATGATGTCAGCGAGGCCCCTAATTTTTGTTCACGCTGACAATATTTAAATTTTAAATAAAACACAAAGCCACTCTAAAACTGTTCGGTTCAATATACCTAAATTAGATATTGAATCAGCGTGAAATGGGAAGGAAAATGGCGTGGAATACACATAAATAGGTGAGTTGTTACTAAAAATCTGAAGGGTTATTGCCAATGAAAGCTAAGGATATTATAAAAGATTTTCCTGTCGTTTGCGTGGGCGGTTCGGCCGGAGGCCTCGACGCGTATATTCGGTTATTACGGCATTTACCGGCCGATATGGGTGTTGCTATTGTCATCGTCAATCACTTGAGAAACGTAGCCACCATGCTCCCCAAAATTCTCCCTCGCTATACAAAGATGCCGGTTGAACTTATCACGGAAAAACTACTCATCCAGCCCAACCATGTGTTCATAATCCCGGAAAATCGGGATTTGCACGTTTTTGAAGGAGAATTCCGTTTAGAGCCCATATCAAAGCCCTGGGGCTGGCCTGACGTAATTACGATTTTTATGCGTTCCCTGACGGAGCACTGGGACGGCAAACTTATTGCTATCATTGTCTCTGGCTGTGATGGTGATGGAGCAGCAGCGCTGTGTGGCATAAAAGAAGTTGGAGGGATTACCATCGCGCAGAAGCCTGACACAGCTGAGCAACCAGATATGCCTGAGAGCGCAATAGCCAGTGGGTGTATAGATTTTGTTCTTGCACCTGAGGATATTGCTCAAGAAATTGTAGCATTTCGCAGGCGGTGCTAGGTAAGAGTAAAGTGACAATTTTATCATAAACTCTTTACTTGCTTGAGCAATGATTCCACAGTGGGTGTTAATCAACAAAAGGCTCTAAAGTTCCACGGGATTTTGGCTAACTTCTTGCCCAGAAATGCCTACGGACGACTTCGCCATTCTCAGACCTTGCCGATTGCGTGTAAGTGCAAATAATGTATACATTAATTTACACTGACATTCCCCCTCTGTATACCGCATTCTACCGTGTAATATAAAGTTAATTTGACATTTAATTTACAAGTGTTAGTCTCTGTCTAAGATATTATTTTACATGTCACAGGGGCAGATTATGAACGGTCATAATATTGGGTATATTCGGGTTTCGTCTGGCTCGCAAAATTCAGAGCGACAACTTTCAGACATTGAGCTAAATGCCACATTCACCGATAAGGCCAGCGGCAAAAATACAGACCGACCAGAGCTTACCAAGTGCCTTACTCATTTAAGATCAGGCGATAAGCTGCATGTTCATTCCATTGATCGCCTAGCGCGTAATTTAAAAGACCTGCAAGAGATAGTCGACACACTGAAAAGCAAGGGCGTATCGGTTCACTTTCATAAAGAAAATCTAATCTTCGAGGCATCGACCAGCAGTCCAATGCAAGATCTCATGTTTCAAATGTTGGGCGCATTTGCTCAGTTCGAGCGCACCTTGATAAAAGAAAGGCAGCGTGAGGGTATAGCAGCGGCTCAGGCCAGAGGGCAAAAACTCGGCGCTCCATCCAAACTGTCATTGGCTCAGGTAAATGAAATAAAAAGCCTGGCGGAGTGTATCGGCGCAGATAAAAGCAAAATAGCAAAGCAATTCGGCATTAGCCGTCCGACACTTTATAAGATCCTGGCTGCAGCATAATTCACTCAGACACGCTATAAAAAACGAACATAGGAGCTGCAGAAATGTTGATCAATCCAAAACTACCAGAACATTTTTTTAACCGTGCAAATGATGAAAGATCACCAAGTGAATTAAAGAAATTCTGGCAAGTTCTCATAATTTTAATTGATGAATACTATGAAGGTGAAAATTGGACAGAACACCAAAAAAGAACAACAGGGCCAAAAAACAAATTCACAATTGAAACAGAAGTAGAATTTAATGAACGGAAGCAAAAAAAGAAAGCATCTTGGTTTAAAGAGTTTCCATCAGGTAGCCTATAACGTGTACTGTTTAGACGGTGGAGCATGGGATCGACCAACCGAGTGGGGCTAGGCTGTCGAAATCAGCCCTTTTTCGCAAGCTAAACATTCCCCGATTTTTGGCTTTCAATATTATTGAAAAAAGCTTTGCGTTTCTTGCGTACGGTATAGGGGATGCTTGATTTCTCCCACATCTC
>NZ_JAWPOH010000141.1:0-2700 GCF_037671525.1 Methylobacter svalbardensis | reverse complement strand
CAAAGTCACCAACCCGTACGGTCACTACTCAGAACAACCATGTCTTCATGTCGATCTATGCGGTGTTCAAGCTGGAATGTCTGAAGATAAAATACAAGGCCAATCATTTTGCGCTAAGAACTAAGCTGTTTATCAAAGCGAACCAGATAGCTTATGAAGAGTTGCAAAAATTACTGGCTGCGTAACATCAGCTACTTAAAAAAGCCGGACACGACTTGGAATCCTGGCAGCAGGAAACCGGACTAGCCATTGCCAAACGTTTACTCGTTGTCAGTATGGCTTGCGTGGTTGTCTGGGAAATCGCGGCCGCTAAAGGCGAAAAAGCACAAGCCTTGCGTACTTTTTTAATCAAGTTGAGTGGTAGGCAAATGGCTTGGGGAAAGTCGTTTACTAATCCAGCGTTGTTGGCAGGATTATGGATATTCCTTTCTATGCAGGAGGTGTTGGATTGTTACTCCCATGAGGAGCTTGCCGCTTTGCAAGAAACAGCTCAGGATTTCCTAATGTGACTTGTGTAGATAGCTATGCCCGCATCTAACGGGACTCTTCAATTTTAATTCAACAAAATACCATCAAAAAGTCAGTGTGAGCTAGTTTGAGCCGTTAAGCAAACCAGACAGAACCCCTTCCAATACACAATGAGCCAGACAAACGCTTAAATCTCATCCATGACAGGAGAATCAAAAGGCCACTCTGCTGTTGGACACATCTTATTAATTAATCACTCCCTCAAACGAAATGGTCAGAAAACCTGACTTCGCCAATATCACCGACGCAATCCTAAACCCCGCTTATTTTCGGTCGCGGATGCGCCATTGGTTATTCGATCTTTAGCGGCGTAGACTGTTTTTATTATAATGGCAAATCAAAGCTTCTTCAAAACACCTTCCGGCTTTAATAAGCGAGCCGGAATATTCGTGATTATGTCAAAAAACGAAAAATAAGTAGCGGCACACTTAGGGAAACGGGGAGAAAGTAACATTCCACCGCTATCCGATTTGATTCGGGCTGCGGCTACCTGTGAGTAATGAGAAGTCACCGTCTTGATAAATTATCACCCATAACAAAAAAAATATTGACGACAGGGTGATCCATCGTTATCATAAGCAGCTCTTCAAGGGTGGACGTAAAGTTTAACAAACCCTTAACAAGGAGATCGTCGGGGTATAGCGCAGTTTGGTAGCGCGCCTGCTTTGGGAGCAGGATGTCGGGAGTTCGAATCTCTCTACCCCGACCAATTTTAGCGCTTGTAGCTCAACCGGATAGAGCACCGGCCTTCTAAGCCGGGGGTCGCAGGTTCGAGTCCTGCCAAGCGCACCATTCATAGAATATCCTCGTAACACCGCCATATTATGGTGAGCGTAGCTCAGTTGGTAGAGTCCCGGATTGTGATTCCGGTTGTCGCGGGTTCGAGCCCCGTCGCCCACCCCATTAAATTTCCGCACTAAATCAATCGGTTATAAAATAAAACCTAAAATTGGCTTTTTCAGGCGAATTTTTTTGGTTTTGAATCGCTAGCGATATCCTTCGTCCGCAAGCCCATCAGCTTTTCTTAGCTGACTTCCCTCGCAAAATTATTTTCCTCTATGTGTTTGATTTTATAGATGAATATCTTTTCAAAATTAATGCGTTCGATGCTTCTTTCTTTTTGAAAGACCGGAGAAAGACCGGCCGGTTTTTAGGGGGACTCAGTTTTTTCCGGGAAAGATCGTTCAGGAAATCCAAGCGCAACCCTTTATCAGCAAAAGCTTTCTGCCTTTAAACCCCGGCCAGAGAACGGCGAAATTTTATAACAACACTCCCCACCACAGTATTGCAGAAAATAGGCCTGTTGTTAGTCTCAGATCGACCCATTTCGGACATTCAGATGTGTTCATTCCGAAACAGAATTAACGTTTGAGGTAACCGGCCGTCGGAGCGCGAAGTGCGGAGGGAACCGAGATGCGCAACTTCTCGGCGGTCCGGTTGACCGATAGGTTGGGCGTCATGACCTCAATTTACTTAGTTAAGCTAAATTTCCTGAGCTTTGAGCGCATAGGAAAACCTGTCCCTAACTATCCGACAAAATCGGCATCCATCATTTTTCGGGATTATACTTTTGACCTCTTCTATATCCTCTGGCGCACACTTCGAACCAAAGATTACCTCCCTGACAATGCCTTGGCCAGCTTCAAAGGGTCCAGGGTTACACTTCACTATACGCCATTCTCGTTCCCATATTGATTTTAAACTCTTGTGGAAGAACAAAATATTGTCGAGGGACGCTCCGTTACCGAGTGCTGCTATGGGTACGGTGTCAGCATAAATTAACTCTTTGGCGTGGAGCATTGGATAAATACTCGTATCGAATCCAATGCATAAACCACTCAAGCCAGCTCCGTAATGCTCCCAGAGCAATGTACTGACGGGATCACTTGATAAAGACAAGATCCCGAACTTTGAGGTGATTTTTTCTGTTGCTTCGTCAGTGAAGTAGCCGTACTCATCCAGGAGAAAGGATAAGTTGTTTGCCGCGCTTAAAGTTGCTTCAAATATTTCTTTACTCGACTTGCCAGGCATCCCGCCCTTATGATCATAGCTATCTACACAACTTAAAGCACAAAAGTAGTAACATACGCCATGAATATAAAAAAAGTTATTAGACCTCGATCCTCGCTTGGCAAAGCGTCACCAACAGTTGGTGAGTGAGTATTTGAACTC
>NZ_JAWPOH010000140.1:0-2755 GCF_037671525.1 Methylobacter svalbardensis | reverse complement strand
TAGCTACCAAATACTTGCCAAACTACCTGGGCTGGCGACGGGCTTTTGAACAACACTGCCAACTCACGCCGGAAACCCTACTCAATGCTGCTCTGGGGAATTTTCAATATTTAACGATGACATAGCCTTTCTAATTGACCGGACATTTTTTCAAGCCGAACGGTCGCAGCCAATCACAGGGCTAAAACGCTCAGTAACTTTTATAAGGAAGAAATTTGCCGCTCATCACGATCTTGACGCGGTCTCCTTTGGGATCGGGTTCACGCTGAAGATCCATGCTGAAATCGATGGCGCTCATAATGCCGTCTCCGAACTCTTCGTGAATCAGCGCTTTAAAGGTAGTGCCGTAGACGTTGACCAGCTCGTAGAAGCGATAAATCAACGGATCGGTCGGTACCGCGGAGGGCAGGGAACCCTTGTAGGGAACAACTTGCAATTGTTCGATAGCCTCGGCGGGCAACTCCAGCAAAGCACCCACCTTGGCGGCCTGTTCGGCATTAAGCGTCATCTGTCCCAGCAGGGCTGCTGTCGTCCACTCCTTGCTCTGGCCGATGGCGTCGGCCAGTTGAGGCCATGTCAGTTGTTTACGCAGTTTGTGCGTGATGATCAATTCGGTAACTTCGTTGCGTGTCATGATGAACTCTTTTACAAATTAAACGGTGATTGTTAATAAGCCTCAGCCACTTATGGGCTGAAGCTTTATTTTTATAATTCGGATAAATTATAAGGCGCGTTTAGGCGCGGTTTTTATATGCGTGGAATATAGGGTCAATCCGGTAAACGCAAGCCCGCCCATCAGATTACCCAAAACAGTCGGAATCTCATTCCAGATAAAGTAATCCATAATCGAAAAATTTCCTCCCATGATCAAACCGGCTGGAAACAGAAACATGTTAACCACCGAGTGCTCGAAGGCCATGCCAAAGAACAGCATGATCGGCATCCACATGGCGATCACCTTGCCGCTAACGGAAGTGGAAATCATCGCCCCAACCACACCGGTAGATACCATCCAGTTACACAGCATGCCCCTGATAAAGATCGTAAACCAGCCGGCTATGCCATATTTTGCATAGCCCAGCGTACGTGCTTCACCGATTCCGGCCAGCTTTATGCCCACATCGTTAGGTGCAACGGAAAAACCGTAGGTATAGACAATTGACATCATAACCGCCACGGTTAACGCCCCTAGAAAATTACCTGCAAAGACTAAGCCCCAGTTTCTGAAAATACCGTTGATGGTTACGCCTGGACGTTTATCAAGCCATGCCAGCGGCGTCAAAACAAAAACACCGGTCAGAAGGTCGAAGCCTAGCAAATACAGCATGCAAAAACCGACGGGGAATAAAATTGCACCAAAAATTGGAGAATTCGTTTGCACAGCAACAGCGACCGCAAATACCGCAGCCAATGCTAGGATCGCACCGGCCATATAAGCCCTGATCAAGGTATCTCTGGTTGACATGAAGATTTTGGATTCACCCGCATCGACCATTTTTGTGACAAATTCTGAAGGAATCAGATAGGACATAACTCACCTTTAAAAAATTAGATACACCATGAATTAAGGTGTCGGATAAAAAACACTTTCATTCGTTTGATTAAGCTTGTTTTCGCAAGCTGTCGATACCCTTGGAAACGAGCGTTCTTTTACTCGTTTGCGGATAACCTAATTAAAAAAGGCATAAACAATAGACGAGTAAAATTATCGCCGCCTGTTTAAAACAAGCGACTTTTCAACGCCATTGTTGAAGGGAAAGGAGGATGCGCCATTGCACCACCTTTCATTGAAAATGCACGGATTGTGCCAATCAGCTTAATCCAACTGCTTTGCGTGGTTCAGTCAGACTTTGCCTAAGCCGCGCCGCATTTTTGCACCGAAATGAATTGTGCGTGCACTAAAACGGCACAAATCGAGCAAGATGAAGTCCGAAATTTCCAGGAAGTTAAATGACGGCTAGTTTGATTGGGCATGAGCACCGGTAGTTTGCTGATGCTCGCCGAGAAGGTCGGGGGCGAAACGCTGCCGGCCAGGATCGGGGTCACGGGGTCAGGCCTTACATTTGACATGCGTGTCATGTTGCCTTAATCTTCGATCAGCTTAATTTCATATTGGATATACAGATGGCAAGGCCTTTACGCATTGAATTTGCAGGGGCGCTGTATCATGTAACAGCCCGTAGCAACGCTCGGGAAGAGATCTACTGTGATGATGTTGATCGTCAGCAGTTTTTGATGTTGCTGCAGAATACGGTCAATCGCTATGATTGGTATTGCCACGCTTATTGCCTGATGGACAATCACTACCATTTTCTGGTTGAAACCAGTACGCCAACCTTGTCTAAAGGCATGAAACTCCTCAATGGCACTCACACGCAATATTTCAATCGACAGCATTAACGCGTGGGCCATGTGTTTCAAGGCCGATTCAAAGCCATACTGGTACAGAAAGATTCCTACTTGCTGGAATTGGCGCGTTACATTGCCTTGAATCCTGTGCGTGTTCAGATGGTACACAGCGCCAAAGAATGGCGGTGGAGCAGCTATCGTGCAACGGCCGGATATGATGAAAGCGATGACTGTTTAACCGTGAGCGTCTATTCTTTCCACGTAGACAAACTATGCCGTTTGATTTAAAGGCTGAATTTTTTCAGTTAAATTCCAGGGCAGAAATTGATCTAATGCCTCAGGTTGATAGTGCCGACCTAATATAGGTAGTTCAGTAAACAAGTATTTCAGATAATCAAAAGGCTCC
>NZ_JAWPOH010000139.1:0-2975 GCF_037671525.1 Methylobacter svalbardensis | reverse complement strand
CAAAGTCACCAACCCGTACGGTCACTACTCAGAACAACCATGTCTTCATGTCGATCTATGCGGTGTTCAAGCTGGAATGTCTGAAGATAAAATACAAGGCCAATCATTTTGCGCTAAGAACTAAGCTGTTTATCAAAGCGAACCAGATAGCTTATGAAGAGTTGCAAAAATTACTGGCTGCGTAACATCAGTTAATAATTTATATTCGGATTTTCATCCCCAATCCGTGGCCAGGCGGTCAGTACCGCCTTGACAACAGTCGCTAATGGAATAGCTAAAAATACCCCCCAAAAACCCCACAAGCCGCCAAAAAATAAAATCGCAACAATAATCGAGATGGCATGTAAGTTAACCGCCTCGGAAAACAATACCGGCACTAACACAACGCCGTCCAACAGCTGAATAATTGAGTACGCAATGACAAGGTACATAAACTCATCGCCGCTTAATCCCCACTGGAAATAAGCGACGGCCAAAACCGGAAAGGTAACCAGCGTTGCACCAACGTAAGGAATAATAACCTGCAAGCCCATAAAAACAGCCAGCAACATCGCGTAATTCAGCCCCATCGCCGCGTAAGTCGCATAACTGACGGCCCAAAGAATAAAAACCTCGGCAAACTTGCCGCGCACATAATTACCGATTTGTACGTCGACCTCTTCCCATACGCGTACCGTCAAATGCCTGTTCTTGGGCATAAACTGCAAAAACCAGGATACCAATATCTGCTTGTCTTTTAGAAAGAAAAACACCATCATCGGCACTAGAAACACATAAATCATTACACTGACCAAACCCACAACAGATGCTGCCGAAAGCGACAACATATTTTGCCCGTAAGTTAACAATTCTCTCTGCACTGCATACATCATCTGTTGAATCTTTACTTCTGAAATCAATTTCGGATACATTTCCGGCAAACGCATAATTACAGTTTCCGCGCTGTAAATTATCGCAGGGATATGTTGAACAAGTTCGATGGCCTGTTGTGAAACAATCGGTATCAGGTAAAACAATAAAAAACCGAAACAAGCCATAAACACTGAAAACACCAGACACACAGCCGGCAAGCGCGGCATCCTCATGCTTTCAGCCTTACCCACCAGACCTTCCAGCAGATAGGCCAGCACGATTGCGATGAAAACCGGCATTAACAAACCGGACAATGAATAAATCAGCACGAAACTGACAATTAAAATAATTGCCAGTGCGACCGCCTGAGAGTTTGGCAAAAAACGCTTAACGTACCTTCTTAGAAAACGTGAATCTATAATTTGGTTTTGAGTTGTCATTGATAGCTGAAATTTTTATTATTATTTATATTATAAATATAGTGTTTATGCATCAAATTTCGGTTTTTTAAATATCCCCTGTCTAAGCTTACCCAGTAGGCATGGCTATCTACACAAATACCAGCTCCGTCTACCTTGAGGAAGAAGAAGTTTCTGGTTCCCATGCTCCAGAGACTGTGAAAGTATTCGTATTTAGAAAATAACCGCGAAGAACACGGACGACTGCAAGGATGCAAGAGGTAGAGCAACGCAGGAGCAGTTGCCGAGAGCACGAAGTTTTTAATGCATTGAATTAATGCTGTTATTTTCTCCGTGTCCTTCGTGCTCTCTGTGGTAAATAATTTTTTCAGCTCGATTTGGATAAAACTTTCACAGTCTCTCCAGCGCGGGAACGAGGAAATATCTTCTCGCTAACCCTCCCCTGCATTGTCGATAAGCTTAGCGGCGTACCGAAGCGTAATTCAGACAACTGTAAAGAAAAAACTGTACACCAAAAATAAGATTAGCCATCAACAGGTGAATTGGCTGGGCAACAGGGGGCATACCCAATCTATCGAGGCTAATGCCTGCAATAATAGCCGTGACTACCAGAACGGCCAGCGATAAACCGATAGTCCGTAACAGGCTTTTTTTATCGACAGACCGGACAATTTTCCAGGTCAGCCAAAGGTTGGTGAATAAAATAATCGAGGAGAACGATCTGTGTATGTAAAAGATCAGCGGAAAGTCGTCACGCCAATATTGGCGCTCAATATAAGCATGACCATGGGCAATAAAATCTACCGCTTCCCTAACCTGGGTTCCCATTGCCACTTGCAACAGAGTCAAAATCATTGCCGCGATTAACACCGTTTTAAATTTATCCGGCAGCGCTCGAATATCAATCCGGGCGATAGCCTCCCGTTGCGAACGGGCAATCGTATAAATAAGCAAGGCGACTATAAACAAAGCCAGCAGCATATGTAAGGTGATCATCAATGGCTTGAGATTGCTTGCCACCACGATCGAGCCTAACCACCCTTGAAAACCGATCAGAAGAAACACACTGATCGCCAAATAGAAAATGGTTTTATCTGTTTTAAGATAAATGCGCGATGACCAAGCCGTCAGCAAGATCAGAAATCCTATCGTCACCCCGACCAGACGGTTGGTGTATTCGGTCCAGGTTTTTACCGGGTTAAACTGGGTATTTTCATAACCGCGTTCCGCATAAATCTGCTGATAATTGGCGGGCAATTGGGATTCATCAGTAGGCGGCACCCATTGTCCGAAACAAGTCGGCCAGTCGGGGCAACCCATACCTGAACCGGAAGCCCGTACGATGCCGCCGACCAGGATGACGAAGTAAACAGCGAAAATAGTTAGCGTGCCTAATCGGCGAAAATGTGCGGCGGCTTGTGGATTAATCATAGTTTTAAGGTTTTTAGGGGTAACAACTGAAACGTCTAGACCATTAAATAAGGCTATGTCATCGTTAACTATGGAATTTTTTATTTCTTTTTCATAAAATAAGCCATGTAGGTTTTCAATTGGAGATCATCATGAAAAACGCCGAGTTTTTTCAATTAATTACTGCAATCCGTGAATTAGATCATCACCAGCGCAAACTGCTGAACGCTGCCTTAAATCAACTATCCGACGAACCCAAAGTCCTCGAATTGATTGAGTCCTGCTTTGATGCTA
>NZ_JAWPOH010000138.1:0-2998 GCF_037671525.1 Methylobacter svalbardensis | reverse complement strand
GCCAGCGTTAGCGACACATGCCGCCAACGTGGTCATTCGCCTTGGGATTATCTACAAACAGCTATTGCTCGGCATCGGCAAAATTTGGCTCCATTGCCTTTGCCTGCGTAGGGGCGTGAACGTTTACAATTTGTTTAGACTTAGAATGAAGCCGAACGACTTTACTATATTCTGTTTTCGGTTTGGTTATATCCAGTCCAGAGTGTTCAATTAGCCACCGCCCGACATCAACCGGCTGTTTTTCCAATGCCAACCGCATTAAATTATCCATAGCGACGCTTTGTATCACTGCTCCCCGTTCGTACTTTGAAAAGGCATTAACACCCCCGCCGAACATTTGTGCAGCTTGCTGTTGGGTTAAATCTAATTGTTTACGCAGAGCAACTATTTCAACGCCGGTTAATAGTCCATCGGCATTTCGCCAAGCATCGCGTGTCCGGCAATCGTTGCGCTTGATTTGCTCCGGCAAAATCGCTTCCGCGCCACATTGAGAACACACAGAATATTCAACGTCCACACTTAACGTATGGCCTTTATAATTAAACTCTTCATTTTCGGTCATTGATTGTAGCGCTTCAGTCCCGCAATCAACACATAGTATATTATTCATCTTCATAGCCGTTTTAAATGGAAAGAACCAATGCCTGCTATTTGTAATTCACCATTAGGAAGCAAGCGTAATTTCATGTAAATTTTGTCTATGGGAGCATCATCATGTTTTTGATAATCACTGATATAAACGTCATAAGTAGCATTTTCATACTGTATCGATTTTTGAAATTGGTTTGTAATTATGTTAGCAATGCAGCTTTTAACATCGTCACCGGTATAGCCAAGATTTCTAATATCTCTATCAACTTGGCGTCCATCATAGCGAAAATCGCCCTTTTGAGCAGATTGACGGATAACATCTAGTGAATAACTAGGTTGATAACTCTCTTTAATGCTGACCATTATGGTTAGTTGCCGATGATTTTACAAGATACAAACACTCAAATATTTGCAAACAGCTGATCTAAATGCTGGTTACTACTCACAGCCAACACCTTTTGCCGGTTGTGATTGTCATTAATATCAAGGCGTTTGACATGAGTACCCTCAACACGGATCAATTCAATGCGTCCAACTTTAAGGCCATGTTTGGACGCATATTTTGCCAAACCAACGGCCTTTGCCCAGCTATCGGCAAAGGCTAAATTATGCGGCTCCAGAATATCAACAATCAGCGCCCCATCCTGGTTACGGATAATCAAAAAGTCGGGAAACATTGGCTGAGTAATCCCGTTGTATTCATAGGGCAGACAAAACGACCAAGATTTACGGGGTTCATTACGCAGCCAGCCAATCACATCATTTTGAGCCAGTGCCGTTTTTATTACCTGACTTTCCCAACCATTAAGATAAGAAAAATAGCTGCCTTCTTCTGTCAGATAAACATGCTTGCTCCACTCTACGGCATCAGCAAGGCGGTTCACGATAATTTCATCAGGCAATTCCCAATCAATCGACTCCGGTTCTTTAGCGACAACTTTCAATTTATTGTATTTTTCCCGTTCCGAGCTGCTTAGCTTGCCGATTTTCGAGTTGTTCTGATTCAGCAAATCACCAAATTGCTGCAAACTGCGTTTTTCCAAGGCTTCCCAAACAGGTTGCTGTTGCAATGCTAAAAACAACTCCAGTTTAGGCCGTTGAGGATCGTTAGCATCGTAATGCTTTGTCCAGTAATCAAGGTGTAATCCTTCGCCTAGCCGTTGCCCGGCACGTTGAAAAAGCTCTTCAATATTGGCATCCGATAACGGAATTTTTTCCACATTACCGACAATACTTGTCCACTTACCTTGATCTACGGTAATCGGTTGAATGGTGATTTCATTACAACCACTTAATTTATCGGCAAAGTCGCTATCGGTTTGTTGTAGCCGCTCAATTTCGTTTTTCAGCGACTCTAAAATCAATCTCTTGGCGTTTTGTAAAGCTTCAGGATCAAGGTTATGG
Source organism: Methylobacter svalbardensis (assembly GCF_037671525.1). NCBI lineage: Bacteria > Pseudomonadati > Pseudomonadota > Gammaproteobacteria > Methylococcales > Methylococcaceae > Methylobacter > Methylobacter svalbardensis. The sequence continues at coordinate 1,003 of NZ_JAWPOH010000138.1, read as the reverse complement.
ATTGCCGTTAATAACCGTGCCAGCCGCATTAAACGGCGCGTGTCCGATGTTTTACGAATACGCTCGACGCGGTAACTTGGTAAGCCTTGCAGCGCGTCAAAACAAGCGGCATGTTCGGCAGAGCGGTATAACGTGACTTGTTCCGCGCCTTCCACGACATCGGTCGGCGGCACACTTTCCGGGTCTGATTTCAGATTTTCAATAACCTGATTCAAACCGTCTTGATCATAATGCGGTAAATACAGCGAAACTGAATTTAAAAAATCCTGATTTTCGATTCGACGCGCCAACGGTGTGCGCACCATGCGCCCAATCAATTGTGCGATTAAGGTGTGATCTATGGCTGTGCGAAACGACATCATCACTTCCGCTCGCGGGCAATCCCAACCGGTGGTTAAGCTCATTTTAAACAATACAAATTTAACCTTATCGTCCTCTTGAATCCGCGACGCATCAATTTTACGGATTTTTCGTTCACCAACAGACAGCGGCTTATCATCTTGAAAACTATGCGCCAGCTCGTCATCCTGAATCATGCCGACTTCTTTTTCTAAAACAGCGATAATTTGTTCCAAGGAAGTCTGGCTAATCGTGCGGTCGTTACCGTCTCTAACCTGAATGACCATAATCGGTTTAACCGCTTCGATAGCTTGCGCTTGGGTATAAATAGCCCATCTATCGCGCACCTTAAGCCATTGCCGTGCAGCAGCGGCTAACAATGACCAGTCTGACGGTTGATCGCCGGTAGGATGGTAAAGCACGATTTTATCTTTCACTCGATGTTCAAGTTTTTAAGCTTAGAAATACAGCCGGAAAACGGGTAAGCTAATCAGTGTAAACTGCCACGTATTTCAACACCATGTTGATGTACGAGCCGGCACACTTTATAAAATCGTTTGTCACTGATTTAGATGCAGCCCTGGGAAAGCTAAAGTCCAATGCCAGGCTGACGCACCTACAAAAGACTTGGCTAGGATTTTGTTTAACGGGGATGTTACTGACC
>NZ_JAWPOH010000137.1:0-3248 GCF_037671525.1 Methylobacter svalbardensis | reverse complement strand
CTTCTGGAAAACATATGGTTGGGAGGGATTTGGGGCGTTTAGGGCCGACGGTTTCGCTACAGTACCGTGCTGCTGGATAATTTTCCAAGAATCAGGCTGCAAAAAATTTAAAAACTTGAACATCGAGTTTCAGTAAGCCTGAAGCGGTTACGTCTTCCGGGTTTACCGTCACCGGATGCTGAGAGCGCGTTTGATAGTGTTGGCTATCCAGTAATAAATTCTGAAAACGCTTGGGTGTTGCGGAAACACCAATAATCAATTGAACAGCGGGCAGTTCATCAGAACCCAAAACAAATTTTTGAGCAATGGTTCGGGCATTATTTTCTTGCTGCCGGGATGTATTCATACCCCGGTGGGCTTCATCAATAATCAGATAGAACCTATCTTTTAAAACGTCCTGCGTTTTTTGGATAGTATCCCAAATGGTGTGCTGACGATTATCGCCTTTTATTTTAACCAGATTTTTATCCTTGCCCAGCTTTTGCGTATTAAGAAAATACACTTTGCCGCCATCAAAGGTTTCCTGGTCAAAATCGTTATCGACCACCACCAAATCGGCATCCCGCAAACGGCTTGAGCACAAAGCAATCTTTCGGCGTGATTGCTCGTTCAATTCCGGTTGATCGGACAACCACAAAAAAACCGCATCCGGTTCAGCGAAAATTTCATCCGCACCCTGAAAAATCATTTCAATCAAAGCGGCAACAATAACCGTTTTACCGGAGCCCGTGGGTGAGGCCAAAACAATCGCTTGCGGTTTACCCTCCTTAATCAAGTTTTTTGTATTCCGAATGTAATTAGCTATCTGCTTGACTGCATCTTCCTGAAAATCCATTAGCCGCAATTTCATGTTCTTACCCTAGTTTCCGTGTTGATTTTGAATTGATCCAGATAGTTTTTGTATAATTGGACAACTGCTAAGCCTGAATCAAGCTCATCCCGCATCGCAAAAAAACCTTCTTCGGAGTTTGTCACCAGAAACACATGCGTGATGTCAGCTTTAACCTTTAAAGCCTGTTTGAAAGGCAAGAAACAGTGTTCGTCCAGTAAGACGCCGAACGGGCAATGTTCAGGCAAGAAAAACGACGGACTATCAGCTACTTGTGGGCAAGCACCTTTCGCGCCTGCTATTAGCCACAAAATCGGCAGTAGCGCGGCAAGCTTCCGCCCCAACTGCACCTCATCGGCATCCAGAAAATCCAGCTTGAAATAAGCTAGATTAGCTTCAAACCCGGCGCTTAATGGCCGTTTTTCATCTTCACTGACTTGCAACAGGCCCAGCAATTCATTGATTGCGTCTTTCAAGCGTTTGAACAGCGCGTTATTTGCTGTGACCAGATAAAAGGTTTCGATATGCGTCATATCGTCCAGCGCGTCCAGATAGGCATTGACGCAAGTATCATCGAACAACACCGAGGCCGTGCAGGTTTCGTCCACAAAATAAGCCGAGTCCTTAGTGACTTTCGATTGCGGAATACCATCCAGCAAGCCCGCCAGTTCTTTTTTTCGTGCTGTGCTGGTCAGTTGCGCTGTGTCGATAAAGCCGATTTGTTTAAAATTGCGGCGCTTGTCTTTGGAAATCGTGCGTCCGGTCAGATAATCGCCGTCCAGTAACGTACCGTCATCGCGCTTGCCCAATATCGTGTATTTGCTGCGCGGGTAGGTGACCGCTTGGCAAATACCGTGTTTTTCGTATTCGTCATCGCCGGGCATTAAGCCTTGTTCTTGCAAGTTTTTCGCTTCTTCCACTGAAACTTCGTTATTGGTAACCAGAATACAGCGACGGTTGCCGTTGTCGACGGCGTTCATCAGGTTGACGGCGTTTAAAGTTGTTCCTGATCCGGCAAAAAAATCCACAATTAGCGCGTTGGGTCGATCAAGGACAATTGCTGAGATAGAATCTCTGACCGCATAAAGGGATTTTGGAAATGAAAATCGACCTGTTTCGCCAAAAATTGCCTTTAGAATATCCGCACCGTAAGCACCTGCATCGTGAGAACTTCTGTGCCAAACAGTTTTAATTTGCCGTTCCCGTGCGTCAGCGTATTCAACATTAACTACATTTTTGACAGCATCAAACTCGACAATTTGAATAGCTCCAGATTCTATTTGCAGTTGTAATTTTTTGCTCAGATATGAAATCCCCCATGTTTTACGCTTAACATCAAATCCACCAAGTGAAACATACCCTTTGGATATTAACCCGCGTAATGTGGCAGGACCGACACCCCAATTTCCAAACGAGCAGTCAGAACGAATTGGCCAAGCTACGGCATACCCATTAACAGAAGCATCTATATCAGGTTGTTGATTAAGAGGTAGATATTCACCTACTTCAATAATTGTATGTCGATCCGTATCAATTAGAATTGGGAAAAATAATTTTTCCCTGTCTTGCCGACGAGCATTTGTGCCAGATCGTAACAACCCTTTCCAGCGTGGTATTTTATGATTTTTTGAGTTTAAACTATTTGATGTTAGTAAATCGTCTCGAAGTCCGGCGACAAAAGCCTTTTCTGAAAAACAAAATAATGCATACTCTTCAACACGGGAAAATCGTCCTTGTGTTACACCTTTGGGATTAACAACGATGGTGACAATTTGCCTATAGAAATTAGGAAAAGCGTTTTCTAGTAGCATCCCTAAATGATGAACTTCATGCTCATCAATCGTCACAATAAGCACACCAGTATCAGGCTTGAGCAGCCGTTTAGCCAATTTCAGCCGTTTTTCCATAAAGGTTAGCCACTTACTATGCCTCCAACTATCATTCACATCAACATAGTTGTTGTTATATTTCCAATCCTTAGCGCTAGTGTTATACGGAGGATCAATATAAATGCAGTCCACTTGCCCGGCATACAGGTATTCCAGCAATTGCAGCGCGTGAAAATTATCGGCTTCGATCAAGGTATGAAAAGGCCGCTCACCGCCATTTTCAACCGTAGCCATAGGTATCAAGGCCGGATAGATGGCTTCGCCGAAACGCTGCACCACCACCAATTGTTCTAATGGATAAACAACTACGCTGCCGTCTACATCCTTATTCACAATCGCCGAGCCATCCTTGATGTGTTTGACGCGAAAGGTTTCCCGCAAATCGCCATCCTTAAGAGCAACCTATAGTGGACCCCATTGTCCAGACAAATAATGCCTTAATTTAAGATAGAGCCCTGTTCACACTCCAGCTGAATGGCGCTGTCCCAATTTTTTTATACGGGAACTGATATTTCTGCCGCTCCGTATTT
>NZ_JAWPOH010000136.1:0-3255 GCF_037671525.1 Methylobacter svalbardensis | reverse complement strand
ACACCGACATCAAAAATGCCCGCGTCAATATCGATTATCACCTGATCTACGACCAGCATCTGTACTCGGTGCCGCATCACTGTGTGGGCGAACAGGTGGAGCTGCATGCCGGTGACAAACTGATTGAAATCTATTTTCACCACCAACGCATCGCCACTCATGTTCGGAAATATTATCCAGGCATGACCACCGAGCCAGGGCATATGCCGGAACAGCATGCTCAGCATCAGCAATGGACGCCAGGACGGTTAATGAACTGGGCGCAATCGATAGGGCCTGAGGTGCTGGTGTGGGTAAAGGGCCAGTTACAGCGTAAGGAGCATCCAGAGCAGGCTTACCGCGTCTGCTTGGGTTAACCGTAGTTATGCCTCCGAGCGTTTAAATAAAGCCTGTGCGCTCGCCAACAAAGAATCCCTGTTCCAGTTAAAAAACGTCAAAGCCATTTTGGTAAGCAACAGGGATAAGCTGCCTGATACGTCGCCGGTACAGCTTTCGTTATTACCTCAAGACCATGAAAACATTCGTGGCGCAAAGAGTTTCCACTAACCCTTAACACTTTAAAGCGTTGAGCGAGCAGGGTTTACTTACAGAAGACTCTGCTTGCTCACCTTTTCTTTTAAAATCTAAATACAGGACATTATCATGATTGAAATCACCCTCAGCCAACTACGCCAACTGAAACTAACCGGCATGGCCTCTGCGCTGCAAACCCAGCTGGATCAACCTGGCACCTATGAAGGCTTAGCTTTTGCGGAACGCCTGCAATTCTTAGTCGATCACGAAGACCAGGCCCGTAATCAGCGAAAACAGGATCGATTGACACGCGCTGCGCAATTCAAACTCAAGGCGCATGCCAAAGACATTGATTATCAGAGTAGTAGAGGCCTTCAGCAGTCACAAATGGCGTCGCTGCTGATGTGTGACTGGTTAAAGAAAGCCCAGAACCTGTTGCTGACCGGCCCCTGCGGCACGGGCAAAACCTATATTGCTTGCGCACTCGGTCATCAAGCCTGTCTGAAAGGCTACAGCGTCAGATATTACCGGCTTCCACGCCTGGTTCTCGCATTGACACAGGCCAAGGCCGACGGTAGCTACAGTAAATTGCTAAAAGCCATCGCCAGTCTGGATGTGCTGATTATTGATGATTGGGGGCTTGAGCCTTTAACTGCCGCCACTAGAAATGACTTGATGGAAATAATGGATGACCGTTATGAACAATCGGCAACCCTCATTATCAGCCAATTGCCGACAGAACAATGGTATGACGCGATTGGTGATAATACTTTAGCCGATGCGATTTTAGATCGGCTGATGCACAACGCCCACCGGATCAATTTACAAGGAGAATCGATGCGAAAAAAAATGAATTCCTTGACCCAAGTTGAACACGTAGAGTAAAAACTCACTTCCATCGATGCGTTAGGTTTTAGGTGTTCAAGTTCGGCCAGAATTGGTGTTCAAATTAATCAGAATACGCAATAGTGCAATATCCATACATCATTGACAAGTTATTGCACGACAACAAAAATCTATATTCAACAAATTTAGCTTTAGTTAAAAAATTGTTTTATGGTAAAAACGTAACTAAAACAATGTGTTCATATATAATTATATTTATAAAATATCAAACTTTTACCTTTTCGAGGGGATGGGTAAAAATAGCCATTATCGCGTGGCTGTTCGGCACAGGTTCTCCGCGATAGCGGCTTCGTCCAACATAAGGTTAGGTTGTAATGGAGTCCAAAAACATGGTGCAGGAACAATACTGGAAAGAACTTCATCAGTTAAAAACGCATATAAATTTTATAGAGCTGCAACTTGAAAAAGCAGAGAAGATAGATAGGATTATAAAGGTTGTTCTTGCAATAGCCTCTAGCTCAAGTATAGGCGCATGGGCAATTTGGAACCAATTTTCATGGATATGGGCGAGCATTATTGCGTTCTCGCAAGTAACGTCAGCTATTAATCAATTTTTGCCATACAAGAGCAGAATTAAAGAGTATACGTCGCTTTTGCATGAACTTGATGAGTTAATGATTCAAGCTGAATTCAAGTGGCACGCAATTGCTGATGGAAAGTTTACAGCTACTGAAATAAATAAAGCTCGTTTTGAAATTAGGTCCGCCAAACAAAAATCACTCAAAAAGAATATTCAGATAACAATACCAACTAACAGTAAGTTACACGCACAAGCTGAAGCATCAGCAACTGAATACCTTAATAATTTTTACGCATAGGAGACTATATGACCCAAGATAGAAAACCACCCCAACCGCAACCGGTCAAGCAAAGACCCATCCCCCTTACTGAGGAAAAGGGCTTGCGACCAGCAACAAATCCACCTCCAATGCCATCGCAGGTAAAGCCGCCCAAAGCGGAATAAAGCAGCTAACAGCTAATAAGTCGTTTAAGCTGACCCCGGGTTGTTTAACTCCAGCGTAACGCCGACTAGACATTTCGATACGGACTGCCTAATGTCTCTTATCGACTGTTAACGAACCACACTGCGTAATCATCCAATAGTTGATAATTGACTGATTTTTCATCAATCGCTTTGATTTCCGCAAGACCAAGATAGAACTCTTTACCATCAGATGTTCGTCGTACCAGACCAGTTATATCTTCGTAACCATACATCATCCACTCGGAAATTGATTCTCTTTCAATAGAAAGTAACTCAAAAATGTCTTTATACGAAGGTTGGTTTTTACGAAGTTGTTCGTATTCCTTGCGATTACCAGGACCGATTACATAGCGTTCTTCCCAACGGAAGTCTTCGATTCCAGTTACATTACACGGAAGCTGTAATGATGCTTTGAGGTGATTGTAGAATTTATCAACACAGCCTTCGAAGTCAATTTCTTCTTCTTCATCGTCATCGCCGACAATTTCCTTAATGCGAATGTCTTGTGCATCAAATTGAGTCATAAAGTAAATATTCCTTGTTTCTGGATATTTCAAGAATTTCCAATATTAACACAAATGGGGGTTGTGCGCCCTAAACCGCGGAATTTTTCCATATCTTTAAAAATCAATTAGATAGAAAATGATTTTTGAATATTCATGCGTTTTTAACTGGTTGATTTTATTAACTTTAGGAAAATTACGAGGGTTTGCGGTTAGAACCCCTATAAAGGTTGACGGTATAAGTCTTGGCCTGTTGCCGAACCTCGGCAGCCATCTCGGTCACCGATCCCAAGCGTTTACCGTACTTACGGCGACGTCCTCGCTGTCCAGGCTGCTGTGCGTCAGGCT
>NZ_JAWPOH010000135.1:0-3297 GCF_037671525.1 Methylobacter svalbardensis | reverse complement strand
TCAGTTGCAAGCAACCCACGACCGCCGGATTCTCGGCGCTGAAGTGCTGTTGCGTTGGGAGCACCCTGAACGCGGCTTGGTTTCACCGCTCGAATTCATTCCGCTGGCTGAAGAAACCAGATTGATCGTGCCCATAGGTCTGTGGGTGCTGGAAACAGCCTGCGCCCAACTCAAAAGCTGGGAAGGTATTCCCCATACCCGGCATTTGCAACTTGCCGTTAATATCAGTGCTCATCAGTTCCATGAAGCCGGTTTTGTCGAGCAGGTTTGTGCCGTGCTAGAAAAACATGCCATCCAGCCTGATCGGCTCAAGCTCGAACTGACTGAAAGCCTCGTACTCGACAACATAGAAGACACTATTACTAAGATGCACGCCCTCAAAAAAATCGGGGTGCATTTTTCCATGGATGATTTCGGCACCGGCTATTCATCGCTGGCTTACCTAACACAACTGCCGCTTGATCAGCTGAAGATCGATCAGTCCTTCGTGCACAATATTGGTGTACAACCTACCGATGCCGTGATTGTGCAAACCATTATCGGCATGGCCAACAATCTTGGCATGGATGTGATTGCTGAGGGCGTAGAAACAGAAGAGCAACGCGCATTTTTGGAGCGTCACGGTTGCCCCGCTATTCAGGGTTACTTGTTCAGCAAGCCAGTGCCGATTGAGCAGTTTGAATTGTTACTGAAACAAAGCTGGGTGCTGTCTGATTAAGTGTTTTATTCCTTGCACACAAACACGTTCAATTATGTTCATTTATTCGTTACCCTTATTTTTTACCCACATTGGTTTAGCCAGTCCATTGGAATTGCTGATTATTTTTGTGGCTCTGTTTGCTACCCTGTTTATAATTTCGCTGTTTTTCGGAGGAGATCAACAGAAAAAATATGCTGACAACTATCTGTTGGCCGCATGGAATGGCGGTGTGGCGCTCAAGTGGGCGTTCTGGAGCCTGGGGAGCAATGGAACAGTGAACGTAACCGTCAATTAAAGCACACATACTCAAGCCTTTAAAATCAAGGCAAACTACTGCCTCTTATTCAATAGGGGGTATTCATGAATCCATATCAAACTCACGCCACTATGTAAAGCCATATAGCACAATGGCTAGCCAGCAGTTTATCTCAGACTGAGTACCTGATGTTACGCAGTTATTCGAATTTAGACTGCATTAACATTTTTTTTATTAAAAGTGTCGCTACCGCGACGATTATTTGAATCGGGTTCTCGCACCCGAAGGCGAGTTACTTTCTTTTGCTTCGCCAAAAGAAAGTAACCAAAGAAAAGGCGACCCGGTTGCCGCTTGCTTCCTGCGCTCCTCGCTTTTATCGAGGGTCAGCAGAAGGGGCTCCTGCCCCTCTGCTGACGTGCGGCATCCCTGCCGCACCCCTAACGGGCTGTTCTCGATAAAAGCTCCGGTGCTCGGCGCGACAAACGGGAGAAGTACCATCCGTGCGTAACATCAGTGAGTACTATAAAGAGCATGGCATTAAGCCGCACATTTTTAGCTATTACAAAAAGAAGTTCAGTTCGTCAGCAAAACAATCAAGTTAATTGGTTCCGGTGCAGTTGCTTGCACATGAGTCTGTCTCTGCAAACGGGATTTCCGGTTGTAACGTGCTCAGATTAACCCATGCTAATGGCTTTATTCTGGAAATCAATCCTCAGGCTGATGTCCAGGTCGTGCGGTTGGATAATCGTGTTTCGGTTTGCACATGATTGGGTAGCGAGCGGTATCTCCACCGGAGGTGTCTCCTCGCGAGCTTCACGTCGACGTTCCAGGGCAAGACGGACGGCATTGAAATGAGGGAAGCCACATTGCAGCGCTTCCTGTACGGCAACTTGTAACTCAGTCACGCCATAACGATCTAATAGGGAACGATAAAGATAATAAGAAATAAAACCCGGGGCGATTGTGTACGATACCGAACAGACTACGTTGAATATGGCCTTTATAGTGATATTCACTTAAAGGAGGATCAATATGAACATGAATATTGCGATCAAACTCCTACTGGCACTTGTAATAAGTATATTCATTTTGCTGGTGCCGAGGGTTTAAAATTTTTCGTAGATGTATATTTGATCGTCGCAGCTATCTTGGAGCTAATGCTTCATAGCCTTTAGGTAAAGGGGGTAGTTCCAATAACCAAGACCCCAGCGATTTGGAATAGTTTCCAATTTAACTTTTCTCTCTAACAGGAATACTGACATGTCACTTGGTACAATCTTACTCGTAATTATTCTTCTTATGGTCATTGGCGTCTTTCCAGTTTGGCCACATAGCTTGTCATGGGGTTATGGACCCAGCGGAGGACTCGGACTACTGTTAATCATCTTATTAGTCCTGGTCTTTTCGGGAAGAATCTAACCCTAAAATAATACCCTCGCTTTTTTTGCACCTTGCGTGTAGGCGAGGGTCGCTATGCAAATGGCGATCTAGACAATACACCAGGCATTGATATAGTGGATTCCATTGTCCAGACAAATAATGCCTTAGTTTAAGATAGAGCCCTGTTCACACTCTAGCTAAATGGCGCTGTCCCAATTTTTTTACACGGGAACTGATGTTTCTGTCTCCCGGAATTGGCGCTCTGACTATTCCAGGCGTCGATCCGTTAATCGCCGCAGGACCCATTATGGGAGCATTGAGTGGTGCGGCAGTAGGAGCAGTCACTGGAGATTTGACCGGCGGGTTAATCGGACTGGGTATTCCTGAATATGAGGCCAAACGCTATGAAGGGAAAATCATTGGCGGAAGTGCCTTGATTTCTGTACATACGACAAGCAGCGAAGCGATTGATAAGGTAAAAGATATCTTCGAAAAGGCTCATGCAGAAGATATTTCCTCGACTGGGGAAGAGTCAGTATAAATACTAAACTTGATAAGGTTATTGCACGTAATCAAGAAATAATCATATTGGAGATTTATTATGCATAGCATTGAAATACTCAACAAATTGCTGAAAGATGAATTATCAGCGACGGAAACGTATCAACAGGCTGTAGAACTACTTAAGGAAGATGTCAGCCTAGGTTCTGTTGACGTTTCGCCAATCAGGTAGAATTGGTTATTTTTGGTAACATGAGCCGGATAAATTTAAGTGATGAAGAGTGGACGCGTATATTGGCAAACTTAAAGAAATTAAGAGGCATTCGTGTCGGTCAGCCAGACACTTGCAGACAATTTATCAGTGCCTGCTTGTGGATATTACGTTCGGGAGCGCAGTGGCGGATTTTGCCGCCAACGCATGGTAAGTGGAATAGCATCTTCAAGCGATTTTCACGCTGGT
>NZ_JAWPOH010000134.1:0-3363 GCF_037671525.1 Methylobacter svalbardensis | reverse complement strand
GGCTTTGGCTCCAGGTCGCTTCGGCAAAGGTGTAATTGGAGGCTCCCAACACCGCTACAAAGATCTGCGCGGTGCGAATTTCGCCGGTTGACGCGCAGACCACGGGCATTGTGGGTCCGGCATAATCGATAAACAACTTGTCACCGGCACGATGAGTCTGGCGCATGGAGCGTTTTTGTTTCTTCCGCCAGTCGGCATAACGGGCGCAGAACTGCGAGTAGCTATAGCAACGATTCGGATACTGCTGGGTGTACTCCTCCCAGAGCAACTGCTTGGTCAGGCCCTTTTTCTTCAACTCCATATGAACATCTGTCCATACCGGCTCCTGAAATTTGGCGGAAGGCTGAGCGTCTGATCGGGGATAAAATTTCAGGGCTAGCGTTTGATCATCCCAATCCTCCGGTAGCGGCCAGGTTATTTTCAGCTGCACGGCCAGTTTCAAGATGTTTTGGATGCTGCCGACACTGATTTTGGTGCTCGCACTGATTTTTCGGATACTTAATCCGGCGCTGTAACTGAGTCTGAGTACTTCTCTTAATTTTCGCATTGCTGTTCTCTTCGCTGACATATCTTTTTCCAAAAAGGTGGAAAGGATAGTCTGATTGGATAAACAATACGTTAGGCGGGATTCTGGCAACCTGAACAGTCATTCTGGCAACTTGAACACCGATTCTGGAAAATCCAGAAAAGTGTTCAGCTTGAAACCAGAATCAGTGTTCAAGTTAAATCAGAATAGGTGTTCAGATTGAATCAGAATGAGTGTTCAGGTTGGGCCAGAATATGCAATCTTACACCGTTTGTTGATGCGCTATACCCAGGCGCTGATTACCCAGATAGCGCAGACGGCAGACGGCGGCCTGCAATCGGCATCATTCGGTGGATCAGCAACTCTGCCACTGGCTGCTGATAAGCCTCGACCGGCTACCTGAGAACGAATTGACCATGACCCAGGAATTGATCTCCCATATGCTCGGCGTGCGCCGCGAAGGCATCACGAAGGCTGCGGGGAAATTGCAGCGAGCGGGATTGATTCATTGCACCCGTGGCCACATCACGATATTAGACCGGCCTGGATTAGAAGCGCGGGTCTGCGAGTGCTACCAAGTGGTCAAAACGGAAACCGATCGCCTGCTCCCCTATCTCTCCGAAGTACCCCATTGACAGCACGCATTCGAGCGATACGTTATGGGGTTGTAAGCCCTAACCGCCGAAATTTCAGAACAAAATGTAGTTATTTATAACCGATCGATAAAGATAGGTAATTAGTTGTATATCAATTAACGGTCGTTGTTAGGTTATGATTTTGATAATCATAAACACCGTATAAGGGGTTAAGTTGATTGGCACCCCATTTTTAACCTGAAATCCGGACAGTAGTTTAAGCTATGTTCTGTCGAAAAATGAGAAGCAGGAAATGAGCGAAAGCAAACGGAAGATTTATACAGGGGCGCAAAAAGCCAAAATTGCCCTGGAAGCGGTTAGAGGCGTAAAGACAATCAATGAGATCGCCCAGGATAACAAGGGGTTCTAACCGCAAACCCTCGTAATTCCCCTAAAGTTAATAAAATCAACCAGTTAAAAACGCATAAATATTCAAAAATCATTTTCTATCTAATTGATTTTTAAAGATATGGAAAAATTCCGCGGTTTAGGGCGCACAACCCCTAATACCATTCTGTTTGTACCTTCAGAGCCAAAACCGATGCAAGTTGCCTTATTTCAACTGAATCAAAATTAATGCTATTGCAATAGTTTCATATAAAGAGGACTATGATGCAGGTGAAAAATTGAGGATTTCGCTCCATTAATAATCGTGAATTCAGATCCTGATGTTATTGTTTACTTATTCAACCGGGAGTTAACGCTATGACCAAAAACGCTATGACCAAAGAAGAATTATTATCAAAAGCCCAAGATTCCATTGACAAACTAGAAGCAAAACTCAAATCACTTAAAGAAAAAAGAGTTGATGAGTCGCAAAAAGCCATTGATCATGTTCGCGCTGCAATTGACGATTTGGAACAAAAGTTAGCGCATGCAAAAGCTAAAGCTAAGGATATAGAGGAAGCAGATGATGATACTTGGGATGAAATGAAAGAGTCGTTGGAGTCAGGATGGGACGAAGCATCATCAAAATTGGAAGAAAGCTGGAATAGTTTAACCTCAACCGTAAAATCATTTTTCTCATAAAAGTAAGCGCGCCCAACAAAGACAACCATAAATGGGGGATCGAAACAGCTCACATGATGTGAAAGGAACTACTTTCCAAGGAAAACATCCCCCTCTATAAGCAGTTAATAGCTTTAGGAGAATAACTTCGTCCGCAAATAGGTGCGGCTTAAGGCCTTTGAATATTTACGACAGAACCATTTGAAGTCCAACGGTATTAAAAGTTACGTTAGCGTTTATCATCATTCAACTAAAATTCAAACAGAAAAGCCATGGCTATGTAGGGTGCATTTAAACAAACGACAGAATTGTTTCATAGGATTTTGAGCAACGACACGGCGAAAACCTACGGTGTATTGCCTATAGCACTATTGCCGTTGCTTTATTATTCGATGAATACCTGAAATTACGGCTTATTCGATAAGAAAACATATAGGGATTTAAGACATTTTCATCTAATTTTCCTTATCGTATAAATGTTCGTTTTTTGTATGTGTTTAGTGTGGCTGTTATCTTTGTGAGTGCCGATTGGTAGATACTTCCCAAAAAAGTGCCGGTTTGACATGACTAAAATTGGGAAGCCATAAAGTGGCCTAAAGCCACGCCATCTGTGGTTTTTAAAGAAATCCTATGAAACAATTCTGTCGTTTGTTTAAACGTACCCTATTATGTCGTATTCTTCCAAGCGACATAATAACCATGGGCCGCTGCCTTTTTCCAGCTTGGGCCATTCTCACAACATTGTTTTGCTTCTTCCAGCGTACCAAATGCGCCCCATGATGTAGGTCTATCCCACGCCCCCCCGTCCAGGCAATGGACGCGATAGGCTGTTCCGGTTGGGAAATGTTTGAACCATGACTCCTTTTTGTCTGCAATCCATTCGTTAAATTCTGCCTCGGTTTTACAGGTTTCAATATATTCAAAACCTGCTGTTCTCTCTTGATAATCTTCCCAAGTATCATTTTCTTTATACTCGTCGGTCAGAATAATAGGCACCTGCCAGAATTTCTTTAATTCTGTTTTCGATCTTTCGTCATTGGCACGATTAAAAAAGTGTTTGGGGATTTGCGGGGAGTCGCTATTTTTGCGACAGCTTTTATGGGCATCCCTGCCCAACAAGCGGCAAAAATCACGCGACCGCTGATGCCTGCGGCTGCCCCAGCCGTCCTGGTCACTCGATCGCTACCCAACAAG
>NZ_JAWPOH010000133.1:0-3467 GCF_037671525.1 Methylobacter svalbardensis | reverse complement strand
TTGCGTCTCTGCCCAACCTTGACATGATTCAGGTATGCTTGATTTTGGCGACTTGGCTAGGTTTTCGATTAGCTTTATGGCTCTATTCTTTAGTCGTTTATCACCTAAATCTAAATTACGAAATTCTCTATTTGCCCAATTCATAGCTAAAATGATTCTACTTTACTAAATCTTAACAACTTGTGTGTAAGGAGATGGGTTAATGCTCTATGTTAATTTTACCGCTTCTATAATGGCGTTGGTCTCTGCAATTTTAGTGCTTTGGTTGCTCATAAAATAATACAAAACACTCTTAATTTTAAATTATACTGACTACACACTTATGATTTTAAAAGACTTTCAGCTCTATACACATGACTACCGTGCTACACACTTCGTGTAGATAAATAATGCATGATATTTAATATGCCCTATAATTAGCACCTACAAAAGGTTAAATATGGAGGCATTTATGGCTACTACCGGTTTTCTGCATCAAGTCATTTCCGACGAGGGGTATATTGCTGCCAATACCTTGGCCAAGGTATTGCACATCACTCAAAGCGATCTTGCCGATGTCACCGGCTTGTCCCGCGATTCGGTTTCCAAGAGTTCCCGGTGTAAAAGCCGCTCCACCCAAGCCCGGTTAAGGGATACGGTAGAAATCATCAACCGGGTATCGGAGTGGTCGGGTGGCGTAGGGCGTGCATTTGCCTGGTTTCGCTCGCAACCTTTGCCGTCATTTGGTGATAAAACTGCAGAAGATCTGGTCAAAGAAGGCCGCGCAGAGGCTGTGAAAGCCTATCTAGCGCGAATCGCCGACGGTGGTTACGCTTGACGATAAGCATTAGCCGGTTTACCGGGATTGTGTATCGTGCGCATCACCCTATGTGGTCTTACCATCCCATATCCGGCAATGGTGCCAAGAAACATGGAGGGCGATTCAATCCGCCTGGCTGTGCGGCACTTTATCTATCGCTTGACCCGACCACGGCATGGATGGAAGCACAACAGGGTTTCCCTTTTAAACCGCAGCCGATGACGTTAGTCGCTTACGAGATTGATTGCGCGAAAATAGCCAACCTTAATGATGAAAAGCTATTGGCGAACATGGGCAGCTCGTCACAAGAACTTGACTGCGCATGGGAAGATCTGGCGACTCAAGACCTGGAACCACCTACATGGAGGCTAGCAGAGCGATTGCAAGCGCTTGAGGTTAACGGGATATTGGTACGCAGTTTTGCATCCGGTTGCACAGCCAAAAACCAAAACCTGATTTTATGGCAATGGTCTGATTCAGAACCGAATGCCGTTCGAGTGATCGATGAATTTAGCCGACTTCCCAAAACCACAGAATCATGGGGTGGCCAATAAAATGAAATTATTGATAATCACTACTAACGATCACGCCAAGAGTTGAATTTTGATTTTACGGACTTATTTAAGATATTGCCGACAATCAAGTTGCTCGCGTGGCAGCAAAAACAGATAGACGCGCTGGAGCAGGAAATACTCAAGCTCAAGGGTGAAACCATCAAGCCAAAAATAAAACCCAGCAAGATGGATAAGGATTCTGCCGAGGATGGGGATGACGATAACAGCAACTCTTCAAAAAAGAACAAAGGGCCTAAACGCAGTAAAACCGAGCATCTTAAGATCGATGCCACGGTCGAGCTTCAACCCGACAAAATACCGAAAGGATCAGTGTTTAAGGGGTATCGGGAAGTCGTCATTCAGGATATCGTACTTAAAAATTTCAACGCCTGCTATCGCCTGGCTCAATACCAAACACCGGATGACAGCTACGTCTCAGGCCAACTCCCCGACGGCCTTAATGGCTGTCATTTTGGCAACGACCTGATCAGTTTTATTCTCTATCAATACCATCACCAACATGTCACTCAACCGCTGCTATTGAAACAATTGCAGGATTTAGGGGTTGATATTTCCAGTGGTCGATTAAGCCAGTTGATCACCGACGGCTTGGAGGTGTTTCATGATGAAAAAGATCAATTACTGCAAGCGGGATTGTCAGTATCTCAATATATACATACCGATGACACCGGCGCTCGTCATAATGGCAAAAACGGCTATTGCACGCATATCGGCAATGAGCTGTTTGCCTGGTTCAGCAGTACCGAAAGCAAAAGCCGCATCAACTTCTTATGCTGTTTAGGCCAAGGCAGCCGCCAGCTTTATGTCATAAATGACGGTGCATTGGCGTATATGGAGCAACAAAAACTGCCACGCGTGTTGATAGTCCGCCTTGAAGATAAAACACTGCGCCTTGAAACAGCGTCTGCTTTGGCAACTTGGCTGGATCAACACAATATCAAAGCCAAACGGCACCGGAGAATTATCACCGAAGGCGCTTTAATGGGCGGCTTGTTGGCCCAAGGCATTGCCGCTAACTTCAGCATTATCAGCGATGATGCCGGACAGTTTACTGTCTTTGACCATGCGTTGTGCTGGATACATGCCGAACGCGTCATCAATCGCCTTATTCCTTTAAATGACGAACATGTTAAAGCCGTTGACAACGTGCGTGAACAACTCTGGCTGCTTTACCAAGATCTGAAAGATTATAAACTTAACCCATCGACAATTCAAGCTGAAGACATTAAATTCCGTTTTCAAGCGATGTGCAGCACCAAAACGGCTTATGTAACACTCAATCTGGCCTTAAAGCGGATGGGGAATAATCAGCACGAACTGCTTCAGGTTCTCGACAAACCCTATCTGCCACTCCACAACAACTTGAGCGAGCGGGATATTCGGGATTACGTCAAAAAGCGAAAAATAAGCGGCAGCACACGCAGTGAGGCGGGCCGAAAGTGTCGAGATACCTTTGCCAGTTTAAAGAAGACCTGTCTTAAGCACGGTCTTTCATTTTGGCATTATCTTAAGGATAGGCTGTTGGGCGAAAATAATATTCCACCGCTATCCGATTTGATTCGGGCTGCGGCTACCTGTGGGTAATGAGAAGTTACCGAATTATAACATAATGCATTGTTTATATTAAATATTTAAATGATGTTTTGTGGCGGTTTGGGCTGCTTTATGAAAATAGGGCGGTAAGGAATATGGGGCTTTATTTTTATGGCTATTCTCGGACAGCCTCCTAGTTAATATTACGGCGTATGGATGATTACCACAACATTTCTGCCAAATCAGACCCTCTAATATTGGCATAGCGCTTAAGCATTCGCAAATCCTTATGTCCGCTAATTTTTGCAATCTGAACATCACCGAGGCTAGTACTCGATGTTCAAGTTTTTAAGCTTAGAAATACAGCCGGAAAACGGGTAAGCTAATCAGTGTAAACTGCCACGTATTTCAACACTATGTTGATGTACGAGCCGGCACACTTTATAAAATCGTTTGTCACTGATTTAGATGCAGCCCTGGGAAAGCTAAAGTCCAATGCCAGGCTGACGCACCTACAAAAGACTTGGCTAGGATTTTGTTTAACGGGGATGTTACTGACC
>NZ_JAWPOH010000132.1:0-3884 GCF_037671525.1 Methylobacter svalbardensis | reverse complement strand
AAACTTTCCAAATAGGTGCGCTCATCCTCAGTTAAACGCACAATATATTTCTTTGCCAATCTATCGTTCCCCAATAATGTAAAAAACCTACTCTATGGGGATTTTATACGACAAAACAAGACTGACTGAGTACTAGTTTAACATTATCGGAAGCTGGAGGGGGAGAGGGAGAGGGAGAGGGAGAGGGAGAGGGAGATTGACTCTGGTTCCCATGCTCCTGCGTGGGAACCTATGCCGCTGGTATATTCTTGTGTCCCGTAGGCATTCCCATGCGGGAGCATGGGAACGAGGGAATATGTTTGTTTTATAGGGGGTCTGACCCTGAGTCATCTTACTCTGACCCCAATTATTTGCCAATTATTTGACCCAAACAAGTACAAAAATTACCGCCATAAAAATATAGAAAGCCAAGTTATAGACCAGATACACTTTCCATAAACTGAGTCCAGGACCTTGTCTTGATCGAAAAAGATATGAAGCAGTCTTCTGTTTGATGTCATAAGCTCTTCGCTTGACAGGATCGGCTAAGACTTGGTAGGCCTGATCGATTTCAATTAACCTTTTTTCAGTTAAATTATGGCTTGGTGAATTTCGGTATTTCCGGGACAGTGCCCTATAGGCCGCATGAATCATCTGGACATCAACATTATCCAACACACCTAGAATCCGATAAAAATCTGAACCTGATTCATAAGTCCCCCTTTTTTGATCGTAGGCTACTTTCAACAGGGAATCCGATAAAGTACTGTAAGCCTCATTGATTTCAGCCATCATTCGATTGGCTGTTTTTTGTTCTTCAAGCCACTTGTCCGGGTGATAGCGATGGGCAAGCAACTTAAATGCAGCGCGCATTACCACGTCTTCAGCATTATCAGCCAACCCTAAAACACGGTAATAATCTTTAATCATTAACAAATTTTATTGAGGATACAACTTATGCTGTTCGGCGACAATTGACAGTGGACACCAAAAAACGACGTATAGGTTTATGATTGAATCTTTGCATCTTGTCATCGTACTGCGATTGACAATATTGAGCAAGCTATAGCAATTATTACATTGACCAAACAAACACTTACAACACTTCACATAATATAAAACAATTGGGCATAAAAAAACCCCGATTCGACAAGTCCGAGCGAGGTTCAGTTTAGATCATCCCGATCAGGGTGGATTGCTGACGCGAATCCCTACGCCGTACGGCCGTAATAGCGTCTGGCATTGTTTGTGTTAATAAATAGCGGATAGTGTATTGTTTTATTTGGATAATTCGTGGGGATGCCTCAGAGTCTGACCCCATTGGTTTGTGGTTGAATTACCGGATGACTATTTGAATCTGGCTCGGGCGCTGTTAATCGGTTATTTTGAACAATTGGAAGAAGGATAATTCGTGGGGATACCTCAGAGTCTGACCCCATTCGTTTGCATTCATTTGCAGCTTTTTAAAAAAACGTCTTTAGCACCAGCGACAACACGCCAGCCAGCAATACGCCCATCATCCACTTAAGGACAACCAAGTCTGTATGAATGGGTGCCAGAACCTTATCTAGTCGGTTATCCAGATAGTCCTTGGTAACCAATGTTTCTTGTGCGTCAGCAATTACCCGCACCACCGCTTCAGCCTGATCTTGCGGAATTCCTGCTGACTTTAGTTTGTCTACCAGCTCTAGGGTATCGAAGGTTATGGTGGTCATAGTTATGACGTCCTAACGTTAAGTAAGTGATCTCCGAAGATATAGAGAGAATGCAATACTGTCAATTGTTATTACTCGGAGGGCTTTCTATCAAGACAAGTTAAACAATTATAACCCAAATCCCAGTTCAAATTTCACATAGACCCAATTATGGGGAAGGAAGCAACCTTCAATCGAGCCTGACCCTGAGGTATCTAATGGCCAATCGGGCGGCCGTACTCAGTAAGGTTGGAAACATTGATTTCTCCTTGGGTGCTTGAAAACGAAAATGCCCCGTCAGGATGACCTGACGGGGCACAAATAGTCGGTAGTCGACTAAGCAAATGATATGGGATTGAGGCTGGAGGCTGAGACGGTCGTTTGGCCTGTTCGGGATCGCGTAACCATGCTGTAGGTAATTTAGTCTTCAGCACATTATTAGCCTGTCGACCAACACAAAACGCAGAGCAATAAAGAACCGCCCAACCCCAGAAAGGTTGAGCGGTTCTTTAAACGTATCATCACCCAAGGTAACTCGGCAACTGCGTTGCTCTACCTCTTGCATCCATGCTGTCGTAGCGGCAAATCCAGCTTACAGCATTAGTTCAACGTACTGCCAAACACTAATCCATCAGTACCAGGTGCCTTTACCAAAGCATCATTCAGTGCTTTTGAGTAAGAAATACGAGCAGTTTGAAGAACGGCTGCCTTTAGTGTAGCGATTTAGCTTTAGCTTGGTCTAATTTCGGCAGTTGGACCAACAATTCACGGGCGTAAGCAGAACGGGCTGTTTGGAGTATGGCCAGTTCGGACTGAAGGTTGGCAATCTTCTGGTCGGTAATCTGCATGGAGATTAGTTGAGCTTTGGCATCTTCTGAGAGCATATCGGCATCATACTCTATGCCGTCAATGGTAATAATTTGCATAATAAATTCCTGATATTTGAAATAAAGACCCCTGCTTAACAAAGTGGCGAAATATGGGGTCAGAAATATGGGGTCAGACCCCTTTATTGCTTTACTCCCTTTGGCCTTCCTCGTTTATTTGCAGAAACGCGCTGACCAGTCAAAGCTTCAATCTGTTCTATAAAACGCTCATGTCCAATGGCTAAACCTCGGTGAACACAATGCCTGATTTCTTCTAATAACCGGGAATCAACATGGGCTCGAAATAAATCACGATACCGGCTTCGCCTGATTTCCTCATTCCCCCCTAACGCCAAATAAACTTCATGCGCTGTTAATAGTTCACTTTGCTTGCCCAGCGCATTACACTGATAGCTTGACCAAGTATAATCTTCTGGCTCCAATACCATCTTTGCCCGTACCGGATTTAATTCAATATATCGATACAATTCCAACAAATACTGCTCTGTTTGGACAAGGCTTGCTTTATATCGCCCCTCCCATAACGTTCCGCTTCGTTTATAAGTAAAATTAAAATAGCGGACATAAGAGCGCCCCAAAGACTGCATCATTTTACTGATCCCGCCTGAACTCCTCGGCGTACATAGCAAATGAACATGATTGGTCATGAATACCCACGCGTGTATAGCCACCTCATTTTCTTTTGAATACTTTTTCAACCAGCCAACATAAGCCGCCATATCCTCTTCCGAGACAAAACAAACCTGTCGGTTATTGCCTCTCTGAATAATATGCTGCGGCACACCCACCGGCGCCACTCTTATTAATCTTGCCATATTAAAAAATTCCCGGCCTTGATGTCGATGGACTAGATTATAGCAAAGAATTTTTTACTCTGACCCCGATTATTATTGGTTTGACCCCATTGGTTTTTTTGACCCCTTTGTTTCTTTGGTAATTTGACATAGAATAAATAATGACAACTGACTTATCGAGAATTTTTATATGAAAACAGTTACTTTGAAAATTGATGACAGCATAGATGAAAAATTTCTTTGGCTATTAGAACATTTTTCATCAAATGAAATTAAAATTCTGGAACAATCAGAATATATCAATGACGATGATTACCTAAGATCAATAGATGGCATGGTTCAAAGCATAAATGAAGCTAGAAATGAACCCACTGCTAAAGGAGTAAAATTAGAGGGTTTAGATCATCTCCTTACACACAAATACTAAACCAGTCCATCTAGCTTGCGGGCTATCTGTATTCCATACACGCAGTCTTGTATTCTCTGGAACCCTTTCCATATGCTTTTAGCGCCGGGCTCTCCATCCGATT
>NZ_JAWPOH010000131.1:0-4084 GCF_037671525.1 Methylobacter svalbardensis | reverse complement strand
TAATTGAACGAGTGCGTTGTTTTAATGTTCATTTTAATGCAATCCATTCAACTTTAAAACCCACTCGAATCAATCCATAAGTCGGGAAATCAAAATACATTCAAAGTTGCTGTATTTCGACAGCCTAGTGCTATCGAGACATTGATGAATTGCTGGTCATTGGCGGCGTAATCTGGGGCAATAATCCGGCAGATGATTACTTTGTGGAGTCACATGGCGTAAAAACACCAGATGCTTATTGGAAGGTGGTTATTCGCGGAACAGGTTCAGATGAACGTGCAATTGCTTGGATTGTTCCGAACACGCAAGATGCTACACGAAAACACTTGGATAATTATTTGGTATCAGTGGATGAGATTGAGCGAGTAACAAGCGAAAAGATTCCAGTTTCTGATTATGCCAAGCACGACAAACCATCAGCTTCTTGGCTTATTCCGCATGGATGTAATAAAGGTTGAGTATCTATGCATTAAGCTATTTCGCCGATGATACGATGCTAAGCATTGTTGCAAATTTTTACCTTTTCGAGGTGATGGTAAAAAATAACCTTAACGGGGTTTATATTCCGTTTCGTGCGTCGACCCCATTCTATGCAGTCAAAACAGTATGAATGTAGGTGTGATGAGTATTGCAGGCCACTACTATCCATCTACGAAGCAATCCTTACCCATAGCCATATAGGGTAATTATTATAAATATCCGGTGTTGATAAACATTTTCAGTTAAACCGGCGACTCAATATTTAATAACGGAATTAATGCCCTTTGAATTGACAGTTGATTTATTTGGCTACTCAATAGAGCATAAGATAAGCCGTATCCTGTCGCTAAATTTTTTGGCTAGAAAAGGATTTACACTACATCAATTATGGCTTGATCTTAGCCGCAAAACGAATAATATCAGGAAGCAATTGCAGATAGACAGCAAGCTTTCCTAAAACATCCACCGCATCGCTTGGCGGTTTGATGACACGCGTCCTCACATGCTCAATGATTTCAAGTAACATTTTTTTGCCTCTAAATCGATTGACTCCAACTTCTAGCAAAGGTGCGAAAAAAGGCGCGATTATTAGTGTTGCCATTAATCCGCTTGTCGCTCCAACCAAACCTACCCAAGCAGGAACTCCGGTTAGACTCACCCATAGACTGCCCCACCAGGATAGATTGCTAGTATAAATCGCTGTTGCAGCGGCTTGACCTGTGGCAAGGCTACTTCCAAAGCCACTGGCTCCCAGACCTTTACCCATTAAGCCGGTCAATAAAAACATCAAAGCTTCTCGTGAACCTTCAACAGGAAGAGACATTCGTTCAATATGATGGGAGAGTTGTCTCTCAACTTCCTCACGCTGATTTATTGGAAGTCCGTTAAGTAAATCACTCAATTTGGCATCGAAATTGGCTTGATACTGAGCGACATAATCCTGAAGCTTTTTGTCCAAGCCGCGTAAATCAAGCAACTCGACTTCAATCGCGGTATATAATTCAAGTTGCTTACCCGATAAAGAAATAGAATTGAGTTGTTTATCCGGTTGATTTTTCTTACGTGTGGCTGCTGATTTGATAAAGCCCCAAGCAGAACGAGGCAGTGTAGCTAACTCCTTGGGAATATCGCCTCGGTGTCGCCAATGGCGACTTAAAACAACGCTCGGCGAAGAAAAATTCTTCAAATAGACTGGCGTGACACGATTTTTTGCCTCGTTAAGGTGCGACTCAACGATGTCGTTTAAATTTTGCCGGTGTTGTTCGATAGTTTGCGCGCAACAACAAGAAAAGCTCTTGTCCAGAAGCTTTGCTTGATCGTTTTTATTACTTGGCTGAGACATTCAATTCATCGGTTTTCGGCTTGTCGAACAGTTGGGAAAATTTGCCCATTTTAAAAAATAGCATTACAGTTTATCCATGTCCTCAGCATCGGCTTCGTGCTTTTCCCCCTCGTCCCTTATGTATTCCCACATGCCGTTTTGATAAAGCCAAATTGGATCAGCATTTTGTTGGATATAGGGGTTCTAAGCCCAAAACCGCGTAATTTTCCCATTTTTTTGTTAAATCAATGGGTTAGTTATGCTTTCTATTAACTAAAAGTTATTGATCCACTTGCAAAATTACCGACCGGAAAATGGGACAGGTTTATATCGGCTCCCGAAAAGTCTTTTTTGAACCAGGAAGGCCGACCGTAAGGGGTCGTTCGTGGTGCGACGTGAAGTCGTATAAGAATTGTTTGGCCTGAGTAATCATGACTAAACCTGCCGTTCCTCCGGCAGTAGCCTAAGAGTGCAGGCATTAACAGTAATGTGATGTCTGAAGCCACTCTAATAGGACTAGCGGGAGCATTTACACAGAAACATACGATTTGAGTAAATGAGACAAGGCGATTTATTAAAAACAAAGACTTATGCTTCCATGAGAAACAATATTTTCGTTGTTTTATGTGCCAGCTCTAATACGGTATCTTATTGATAATGAACAAATTTGAATCGAAACCGTAATTTCATGTTCAAATGCCCCCGCTGGTCCTATTAGCGTCACAGATTCCGATATTTCTTCATTATGTATGACAAAGCAACAGATTCCGTGTGCCACTAAAATTGAAAAATAGCTTACTGATCAACATTGCGCTTTTCACTAATTGTGGCACCCAGCAATCGCCTCCGCATGTAGATGAATCCCTAGCGCCTTTGTCACTTTGAGGATCGTATCGAAACTGGGGATGTGTTCCCCGTCTAGCGACCGATACAGGCTTTCGCGGGAAAGGCCGGTATCGCGGGCGATCTGTGACATACCGCGCGCACGGGCAATATCGCCAATCGCCTTGGCTATAAAGGCCGCGTCACCGTCTGCTTCCTCAATACAGGCGTCCAGATAAGCCGCCATTTCTTCTGTTGTTCTCAAGTGCTCTGCTACATCGTAGCGGCTGGTTATGGTTTTTGTCATCGTGTTTTCCTACAGATTACGGGCAAGCCCCTGGGCGGTTTTGATGTCGGTATCCTGAGTGCTCTTATCTCCACCAGCTAACAGAATTACGACTTTGTTGCCACGCCGCGTGAAATACACCCGATAACCGGGTCCATAGTCGATTCGCATTTCCGATACACCCTCTCCAACAGGCTTCACGTCTCCTGGATTGCCGGCGGCCAGCCGTTCAATTCTGGCTTGGACTCGCGCACGCGCTCGAATGTCACGTAGTTCATCCAGCCATTGGGCAAAAACATCGGTTTTTTTCATATCGATCATGTGATTAATGTAGCCTATAAGCTACATATTGTCAAAACAGACTTCAACATTGGCCCTGGAATGAACCAGGCAATCAAAGACACGCAGAACGGGTGTTATGTCAAATTGTTTTGGGTAACGATAAAAACCGTTAGAATGTCAATAAATGCTAACTCTCGGTTGAGGGGCAGCTTTTTGACTCGCACAAGTCATTCTCCAAAAGTTCTGAATCGTCTCTTTTTGGCCGGGTACTGACTTTTGCGAATAGCAGCACTCGGCCAGAAGCGGTCTGTCACGCAATAAAAAGTACGACAATGGTTCATCAGTAATTGAAGTTGCAGATATGATTAAGAAACATCGACGTATTGTCATGATTACACATGAGGAAGCTAAATATATTGATGATGCCTTGACACTAAAAGTGGTTATGCTTGTCGGTTGGACGTTCGGCAATGATTCAACTGCAAGACTTCATGCCGGTGGTGTTGTTCTTTCCTAAAGAGAGAGTGGGTTCTACTGTTACATCCCCAAGCCGGGCGGGTTTGCAACCCCGTACAGCCTAAGATTTTTTATAAGACAATGATGTCGTTTATATTACGTGATAACGAAACTATCCGACCAAAGGAATTTTAAATTGATAATTGATTTTCCGAGCGAGCATGATTTTTATAAGTCGGCAACAGGTTTGTTGAATTCCGCATGGGGCGAAGTGATATCCCTAATTTTTGAATTTGGGGTTAATTAACCCCATGTTGCCAAGGACGATCCGGCGCATCAAATGGAGGCTCACCATTTCTGTCGCCAAGTTAACGAGGATTTCGCCCAGTGCGCCCTGTTCGACGGTAATACCCGGCAAGCAAACCTGATCGGCATTG
>NZ_JAWPOH010000130.1:0-4085 GCF_037671525.1 Methylobacter svalbardensis | reverse complement strand
GAGTTCAAATACTCACTCACCAACTGTTGGTGACGCTTTGCCAAGCGAGGATCGAGGTCTAATAACTTTTTTTATATTCATGGCGTATGTTACTACTTTTGTGCTTTAAGTTGTGTAGATAGCTATGCCTTATAAGTAGCGGGATTAAGGGCTTTAGAAGAGCTGGGAAACTTCAGATAAACAATTCTATTTATTTTTATATTCTTCTAGTTTTTGCTTAAAAAATTTGTTTTGCTCAATTTTAGGAAGGTCAGCAAGTGTTTTCTTAACGTCATTGCCTACTTGTTCAGCATGAACAATATCAGAGATAGTGTGGCTTTCAAGATCATTTAAATTCCCCCAATACGCAACAACCGCAATTAATATCGCCATGTTCCATAACTTTACTATCCCTCTGGTCAGTGAAGAGGTAGAAGGATCAGTCGTAATTGCAATGGTTAGGGTCAGGTTGATTATTAGTAACGCCAAGGCTTGAAGCATTAATATTCTCTCTTTTGGTTAATCAAGTCGATACCGATACTTAATAGTAGTCCAGTCTCAATGCCCTTGTTTTGCTGGTTTGTGCGAAAATATGAAGATGCAAGAAGCGATTAACAGGAATAATACCGCTGATGCTGAGTAACGACTTAGCTCCAAACCTCCTTTACTTATAGGCTTATCCAGGAAGTCACCAACCACCGCGCCTAAAGGTCGGGTAAGAATGAATGCCGCCCAAAAGAGTATGGTGTGGGAAATCTTTGTTCGGAAATAGGCTATCGCAATTACCGCCAACATAGCGCCAAACACAATAGCCCCGCCGCCGTAGCCTAAACCTGCTGTATCTGCGGTCCAATCACCGAGGGCAGTACCTAAGGTTTGGGAAAACATAATTGTTATCCAGTAAAACATCTCAGACTTCGGTGAACTGACAGTGTCTACTGCGACAGACCCCAGCGCGCGATGCCAAATGAACAGCGACGCCATAAGCAACGTAAACAGTATTGACGTTCCACCAGCATAACCGATACCAAGAGAGCGGTCCGCGAAGTCTGCCAGCGTCGTTCCAACGGTTGTTGTCGCGATAATAGTTGTCCAGTAGATAACGGGGTGGAACCTTTTCGAAGAGATTTGTGCAATGACCGCAACAATGAATACGGCTGCAAATATCTCAGTGCCCACGAGATAGCCGAGATTCATCGACATCGATACGGCATCTCCGCCGGTTTCTCCGAGTGTTGTAGCAAGAACCTTTATGATCCAGAAAATTAATGTTACCTCTGGGACCTTGCTAAAAACTGCTTGTTGTTCTGTTTTCATGTCTTTCATTATCTTACTCTGTATTTTTTTGCATTTAAACCGACCGGACAATTTTTGGTTATGTGCTGTGGACGTTTGACTGCCAAGACTCAGCTAAAATATCCTTTATTGTTACATCGCAAGACCCACATCCTGAACAAGCTCCAGTTTCCCTTGAAATCAGATCCAGATCATTGATTCCCTGAACCATAAGAGCTTTGATTTGCTCTTTGGTTGTTCCGCTACAGTAACAAATAACATCGTCTTTTATATTAGTCATAGAATTTCAACTTCTTCTGGCATAGGCTGATGAATAGCCAGAGATATATAACAAACAGCACCAAGGCTCCAGGCAAGCGCCGTATCTATCGCGTTAGGCCTTCAGGTTTGACGGCCTCGATTGAAAATACACCATCGTCAGGGCTGTATAGTTTTTATCAAATGTAGGTTAGCTTTCCAACAGATAATTTAAAGCTGAGAGCATGAAGGCATTGCCTGGTGTTTTTTCTCTAAGCGTTTCTTGGATTCGGGCTTTAATCTGGGCCTCGGCAATCCCTGCATGATTGGCCGCCAGCATTAGAGACTTATAAGCATCCAATACATCGGTTGCTGTGATTTGATAACCATAACCCTGAGACATCCAGTAGAGTGCCGTCAATCCAGCAGATAGCGCAAAGTCTGGTTGTTGTTCAGCATAGTCACGAGCTGCCCGCACCAGTGTTCGTGGATCAGTCGGCGATTTACTGACTAACTCAATAGCTAAATCAAACAAGCCCGCGTCTTTGGCAGCAGCAAACCATTTGCCTTCAGAGCCGGGTTGATTCGCAACCAGATCCCTCAAAATATCTGCAGCTGACTTATGGGGATATTTTTTGACGATAGCGCGAAACGTAGCCAAGTAAGTCGTTCCTTGGTTGGCTTTCAGTGCATAGCGGTTGTAGGCTTCATCAAATAGTCCCGATGACAGCAGTATCTCCTCACAAGCCCCAGCAATTGCAGACACTGGATCGTTGAGGCCTTTGTTATCTTCAGCGTAGCAGATTGCTTCGGATTTTTTACCCAAGGCAACCAGTGCCTTTACGCCCCAACGTCGATCCCACCACATATTAAAGGGTGCTTTATCCAAAAGCGTCAGCAAGTCTTGATAGCGGCCAGCGGTATAAAGTGCAGAAAAGCAGGCGGTCATACCAGAGAAATAACCGTGACCAGAGGACGGAGGTGCCCACATATCCTCAATCACGGGCATAAACTCATCAGCCCAACGGGATGCTGTACCCGGTGTTACGCACAATTCACCCCAATAGTCGCCTAAGTATTCGATGTAAGGTATCTGGTCATCTTCAATGGCATTCCACAAGCGATCCAACCAACGGTCACGAACCGGTTGATCTACCTTAGCTTTGGCAATAATCGGCACCAAGGTATCAATAGCCCGATTAACCATACTGCCTATAGCACCAGACGAGCTATCAACTTGCTCAATGGCAGGCGCTATTTTCTCCAAAAAGAGAACAGCACCCTCGGCAGCCAATACGGGTTCCTTCTTGGCTACTTGTTTAATTTCGGTTAACGCTTCTTTGATGCCTTGAATCGGTTTATCAGATTTCCAACCGAAGGCACTTTTACGAAACCGAGGTGCGAACTGCCATTTGTAGCTGGTCATAGTGGAGTATTAGTAGATATTTCCCAAGAAATCATGCTTGCCAATCTCCACGCCGTTATGTCGCAGAATCGCATAGACGGTAGTGACGTGGAAATAGACATTGGGTAGAACAAAGTCGTGCAGGTAGGACAAACCTGTGAAAGTGACCGTTTTGTCGTGCATCGGTAGCGCGATAGTTTTATCTTCTGAACCGTCTATCTGTTCAGGCTTGCAGGCCTCAAGCAGTGCAATGGTCTTATCGAGTCGCGCTACAAGTTCTGGAAAGGTTGATTCATTGTCTTCGTACTTCGGTGGTTCCACACCGGCAAGACGTAAAACTGCGCCTTTGGCAACATCAGTTGCAATCTGGACTTGCCGCGAAAGTGGAAACATATCCGGGTAAAGACGTGCATTGACCAGAACGGATGGATCAATTTTCTTTGCCTCGGCATGAGCGGCTGCTTTTTCGAGGATCGCCCGCAAATTGGTCAGGCTACGGATTATCGGTGGCACAGATGCAACATACATGGAATTCGGCATTAGGTTCTCCTGAGTCAGTGGGGATGCTTAATTTTCGTCTAGGCAGCAAAGTATCAGACATGATCCAATTCAGGGCAAGTGAAAACCAAATTTTACAACCTGATCCTTACAAAGACAGTGATACCGTGATGACCAACCAAGGCGGTCTGGATGATACATCGAGGCAGGTATTGTGCATTAAGGCTTATACGCAGAGCCCTACCGAACCATACCCATGAACGGGAATTATTTCTTCTGCAACGCCATAGGTAACTCTACTAATTGTATAAATCTTTAGCCCCACCTATCTTGGTTAGCTTGAATGGGTATGGATTGCCATGCCTTGTCACCTATCCTCAATTAGGAGAATAAGATCATGAAAAAATCAATAATTGCATTTGCGGGTTTATTTTTATTAATACTCGATGTTCAAGTTTTTAAGCTTAGAAATACAGCCGGAAAACGGGTAAGCTAATCAGTGTAAACTGCCACGTATTTCAACACCATGTTGATGTACGAGCCGGCACACTTTATAAAATCGTTTGTCACTGATTTAGATGCAGCCCTGGGAAAGCTAAAGTCCAATGCCAGGCTGACGCACCTACAAAAGACTTGGCTAGGATTTTGTTTAACGGGGATGTTACTGACC
>NZ_JAWPOH010000129.1:0-4153 GCF_037671525.1 Methylobacter svalbardensis | reverse complement strand
CTTCCAATGCAATTTTGGCTTTTTGAGCCCCTGTAAAAATCTTCCGTTTGCTTTCGCTCATTTCCTGCTTCTCATTTTTCGACAGAGCATAGCTTAAACTATTGTCCGGAATTCGGGGTCCACTATAACCGTCGAGCGCGGGCGAATCGGCGCACTGTAAACCGGCACCAATTCCGGCACATGTTCTTCAAACACCAAGCCGAATTTTTTCCCTTTCTTAAGATTTTTAACTTCCGCCAGCAAAACATCCCGGAGCGCTATGTCCTGAACTTGCTGAATTTTGTCTTCAAGATAAGCCAATGTTGTTCCTAGTTTTTTTAAAAGTATTTCGGTATTTAAATCAAGCGGCCAATACCCTAAAAGCGGAGATTCGCCCATAAAAAACCCCGGATTTCGTCAACTTTTCTGATGGAAAAGCCGGATTTCCAGGGCACAATTTTGACAAATTGTAGGCTTAAAGCCGTCTAGCTTCAAGGAATACCCTACATTTGCACTTAATGGCGGCAGTTGGAAACTAATCACTGTTGCTTACACAAAGTGGAAATAGTCGTAAACAACATGTATTAGTCACGCTTAAATTCCATTTGTGAGTTTTGATCAGCCATTGCTTTAACAACTGCCCTTGCAATATCATCAACATTTTGGTTGACAGAAGAGCGTGGGGATTTTAATTGCTGAAAAATCTCCCCCTGCCGGTGTTGTTGCACTTCACCATAGCTATACAAAGTCGTCAAAACATCCTCATGCCCTAAATTCTGTCTCCAGGATTTAAACTCTTCAGGGGTTTGGCATAGCTTTTGACCAAGTGTCACTATCGTTTTGCGGAAACTATGCGGATTAAAATAAGGTAAATCAGACGATTCAAAAGCGTCTTTAAAAATTGCCCGTATGGGTGAAGCAGTACTCCAATGTTCCTTCTTAAAACCTGACGCTTTAAAAATTCTGTCTTCACCTGAAATCACATTAGTTTTAGGAAATAAAGGATCATCATTGCCCCAAAGCAACTCTTCTTTAAGATAGCGCACCCAATCACAAACAATTTGCTGAATGTCATCCCCGACCGGAAAGAAAAAAGTAGTAAATGTCTTACTAAACTTAGTATTCACCTCCCTAGCATCCTGAAAAACACTATTCCCATTTATATCAATATGTTTTAACTTCATAGAAGCAATGGCACTATCTCTAGCCCCAGTTAAAAGAGTAAAAGCAACAAGACTACGATTACGTTTTTCTATGTCAGAATTGTTAGGCATAGTCTCAATAACATGTTTAATTTGTTCCATAGTAGGAACAGCCGTTTTCCTACGCGCCGTTGCAATACGAACTTCTTTTTCCGACAAGTTAAAATATTCCGTATCGGTATAACTAATCCGGGACTTATATCCTAGTTGCATAGCCAACCATTGAAAAAAAGCTTTCAATTGCCCCAATGTAGAATTAAGCGTAGCTTTACTTAATTTTTTTCCTGTTTGCTGGTTATCCTGCTTGGCAAGATGGTTTTTAAATCCAACCGCTTGCTCAAAATGAAAGGTCTTAAAATCACGGTATTTTGTATAGGATTCAAAACGGCTTACTGCCTTAGCAACTGCATCAACGGAACTCTCATTTTGACGCTTGGCTTCCTTAAGAAATATAAAATATTTACGCTTGATACGTTCGTTTTCTGCATTGTGTTTTATCATGGTTTTAACTCACTTATTAAAGTCACTGTTTAAGAGGGGTTTAATACTCTCGTTTATGTGTTTCAGTGCCTTCGGTAATGTGATGTCCAATCTACCTTGAATTTGCTCTAATTTGGCAATATTAAAGTATTTATTGATGATCCCATTGCATGATGGGCAGAGGCCAATCAAACGCCCCATACTGGAGTTGATCGGCTCATAATCAGCCATATTTTCAGCGGGTAATTGAGGCAGCCGACAACGGACGCAATAAATCTCAAAAGGTAGACATTTCCGTTTTGTACTATTCCTTTTTACCTGCAAATAATGCTTCAAACTAGAACCAAGGATTAACGTTGGCCTTTTGTCGTCATTAGTCGCCAATCCATCTTTGACCCATAAACGCACCGTGTTTTTATGGACAGAAAACAGATTAGCCACTTCCTCCACCGTATAATTACGATGGATTTTTGCTAAATTTGGATTTGGACGCTTAGCCATTACTTTGCACTACGCCAGCGTTGTTTGCCTGTGCGCTTTTCTGAATCATTTGCTTTAGGTGTGTAAGTAATATTTTTCATACTGGTATGGTTATGTAGGTGTGTACCAAATCGGGGTAAGCAAGGCTTTTGTAAGCCATTGATTTCTTATTGATGCGTACCCTTAAACGGTTCACAAAACCCAATTAAATAAATTTGTGTACCGATATGGAGCATACAAAATGATCTTGTGTGCCCCTTTTCGGTACGGTTGCTTTATTATTCTGGCTTCCATTTCTCCCAATCGTGGGTTGGATTTCTGAAATCAAACGGCATCCAGGTCAAACGCCATTCACGCGCCTTACTACCCGTTCTGCTGTTGAATAAAGACTCTGTTTCGCAAACAATAAAGCCGCGATCCTGTAGCACCTTAAACGCTTTACCAGCAGTTTCAGGTTTACATCCAATCTTTTGACCCGCTTCACGTACACCATAGGCAACAGGTCTATCGTTTCGCCACTGCATCTGTAGCAAGTCCATCAACACTTTTGCAGTGGGCGACATCGACTCATAAGAATTTGATTCTCGCATCGCCCTAGAAACGACCATAACGCCGCCCCTACTATCGTATTTGAGCTTTGGCCCTTTATTTTTCTTCGCCATATCAAGCCTGATAAATCGGCACAAGTAATAAAATCACTGTAGTTTTCACCTACAAGTCGCGAAAATCCTGGCATTCCTCCGCATTAGCTATGCGATACCGGCTATCTGTGCCCAATTATCCGAATCGGTAGCCAGTTGCACACCCTGCGAACTAGGCAGAATTTACGCGCCCCTCCGATCTGCTAAGCACTGAGTAAAAGTCGGAATGTGAACCAGAAAGTTTCTGGCTGTAACTTTGACAAATGCACCTTTAAATCCGTTTGCATCACGATTTTTGAACAGCCAGTAAAATTCCGATTCTTTCAGCGGATTGTCAGGGTGAGTGGCAAAACTGCTTTTCGGGCAGAAGTCGCTCAAGGTTGTGTCGGTGGGTGTGTTGGTCATAAAAAAGCCTCACGGGTAGTTAAACATCGTGAGGCTATGATAATCGGGTGTTAGGGGATTATTCTGGGGTGTAAAATTTAGTCCGGTCGAAGTAAATTTACTTCCTACTGCTATTGGCTTTCTTGATCCAGTCTCTAAGGTGATCTGCAATTGAATCAGTCGCTAGTGGTGGCTGCGCATCAGGCCAAAACAAATCAGCCTTAGCATCAACCATGGCAGCTATTTTTGATGCAACAGGCTCACCTTTTGTGTCCCTACATTCCTCCGGCCATTTAGCCAGCACGGCAAATGCAGCACTAAAAATTTGCTCACGGTTTTGGGCGTGTCGCTCTTTGTGGCCGTTGGATTTGAAAGCGGGGTTATCTGTAGCGTTTTCGTTCTCATTCTCACTGAGAAGTTCCTCGAATACTCTTAATGCCCCAGTGCGAACAACGAGAATTGAATTTTCAGGTAAAGAACACGCCGGGTAATATCTATCCAGTCTACGCCAGGATTTTTCTTTCTCAGTTAATTTTTCAAGTTTTTCTTTACGTAGCACCAATAATTTTTCTTTTCTTCTGTTGCTGCACTTATTCAGCTCAAGTCTTCTTAGTTTATGAAACTGTTTGCTTCTAGCTGTGCTAGGGTTGTACATATCATCATCATCAAATTGATCTTGTAATTTACAAATGATTTCGCTGCTTCCCTGCACAAAAGCACCGTCCATACTGATTAGTTCAACATCTGGCCCGCCGGTCAGTTCATGATATTTTTTTTCAACATAAATTCTTTCGCCGCCAATCATTGGCAAATCCCAAACCCCTTCAATCACTACAACCTTTTCTTCTGTCTTTAAATATGGCTATGTCATCGTTAAATATTGAAAATTCCCCAGAGCAGCATTGAGTAGGGTTTCCGGCGTGAGTTGGCAGTGTTGTTCAAAAGCCCGTCGCCAGCCCAGGTAGTTTGGCAAGTATTTGGTAGCTA
>NZ_JAWPOH010000128.1:0-4212 GCF_037671525.1 Methylobacter svalbardensis | reverse complement strand
GGCTTTGGCTCCAGGTCGCTTCGGCAAAGGTGTAATTGGAGGCTCCCAACACCGCTACAAAGATCTGCGCGGTGCGAATTTCGCCGGTTGACGCGCAGACCACGGGCATTGTGGGTCCGGCATAATCAATAAACAACTTATCACCGGCACGATGGGTCTGCCGCATGGAACGTTTTTGTTTCTTCACCCAGCCTGCATAACGGGCACAGAACTGCGAGTAACTATAGCAACGGTTCGGATACTGCTGGGTGTATTCCTCCCAGAGCAACTGCTTGGTCAGGCCTTTTTTCTTCAGTTCCATATGAACGTCTGTCCATACCGGCTCTTGAAACTTGGCTGAAGGCTGAGCGTCCGATCGGGGATAAAACTTCAGGGCTAAGGTTTGATCATCCCAATCCTCCGGTAGCGGACAGGCTATTTTCAGCTGAACGGCTAGTTTTAGGATATTTTGGATGCTGCCGACGCTGATCTTGGTACTGGCACTGATTTTTCGGATGCTTAAATTGGCGCTGTAACTGAGTCTAAGTACTTCTCTTAATTTTCGCATTGCTGTTCTCTTCGCTGACATATCTTTTTCCAAAAAGGTGGAAAGGATAGTCTGGTTGGATAAACAATGCGTTAGGCGGGATTCTGGCAACCTGAACAGTCATTCTGGCAACTTGAACACCGATTCTGGAAAAATTCAAAAAAGTGTTCAGCTTGAAACCAGAATCAGTGTTCAACATGAATCAGAATAGGTGTTCAGATTGGATCAGAATGACTGTTCAGGTTGGGCCAGAATATGCACAGGGGACGCATCACCAATGTCCGATGGTCATTCGTATTTTACAGGGTGTCGCTCAAGGCGTGTCGACTTTACATTTATCAATAGAACTGGGTATAGACCGCAAGCATTTACTGGAACGTCGCCATAAGCTTCAGAGCTTTGTAGATAAAGTCAGCGTTCGAACGCCGTTATCAGATAAGGTGACGGAGGTCGATGAAATGTACCAAATGCAGGTGAAAAAGGTGTCAAGCATTCCGACCCCCAATGATCCTCCGCGTTACCGTGGCAATAAAACTCGCGGGCATGGTACCTGGGATTCTGATCGCCCCCCTGTTCTGGGTGTCATTGGTAGAGAAAGTGGTCAAATCCAATTGGAAGTAAAACACAACAGCGCACGAAAAGACCTTGAACCCACTGTACTCAATGCCACACAACCAGGGTCAACTGTCAATACAGATGAATGGGGAGCGTATAATCATCTCGTGAAAGCTGATCGTCTTCATGTGACTGTTTGCCATACCCCAGGTAAACGTGTTTGGGCAAGGGACGATGATGGAGACGATATTCGAGAGGTTCATGTTAATACCAGTGAAGGTTTTTGGACAGGATTACGCAACTTCCTTCGCCCCTTCCGAGGTGTAAACAAAGTGTATCTGCAACAATACGTAGCTATCCATGAATGGGCTCACAACATTAAAAAATGTACCAT
Source organism: Methylobacter svalbardensis (assembly GCF_037671525.1). NCBI lineage: Bacteria > Pseudomonadati > Pseudomonadota > Gammaproteobacteria > Methylococcales > Methylococcaceae > Methylobacter > Methylobacter svalbardensis. The sequence goes on along the minus strand of NZ_JAWPOH010000128.1, from coordinate 2,737 downwards.
GGAATTTCTGAGAATTTTATGTGGCGTCACACAATTCGCCTCATGAGCCAGAAGTCGTTGTAGTTCGAATATGAAGTCCCAAGAAGTGGGTTGAGTTGAACCACGATCTCGTCTTCGGTGGGCTTGCGTCGCGTCGGTGCGGCTTGCCCAGATCCGTTCGGTAATAATGTGTCGCCATCGTGAACACCAACTACCCACCCCCGAACCTGCTCTGCAAAGACTTGCACAGGGAGCAGAAGCATAACCAAAAGCATGACAAAGGCACTGTAGCGCATTCCGGGTGCAAGTCCCTTACAGTGAAGCTGCTTTTCTTACTCGCATAATTGTTTGCCGAGTCATTTTCGTCAGGCCTCTATCCATTGTTTTGCCTGACTCAGCTCATCATATGGAAAAACCTTGATCTCAGCGGATACAAAATGCGCCCCCAGCTTTTCAACCAGAGTACCTAAGGGAGCGTCTGTGCATAAAGCCACTTTTTTTACATGCTTGTGGTGCCCGTTGACGAATTGTATATGTGCAACAAAAGACGCAAAACTATCCCAACCCGGAAACTTGCTTGCGTGTACCAACACACCGTTTAGGTTCCCGGATTCATTAATAAGCGGGTCAACCTGTTGTGCCAATGACTGAAAATCTTGCTTGGCTAAACGTCCTTCTGGTTCCAACAGTACCGTCCGCGTTGCTTGATCTACATCTATTTTCAACATACTGAACTCCCGAATAGAGATTTGGCCGTCAAATCTTTCTTATTTTACTGTTATTTCCGTCATAACAACCACCGTGTCATAGCAGTCACTGACAATTAGTAAATTTTAGGTATACTGACTGTCTTATATCGGCCATTATGTAAATATTTACATAATGGTCATTTTCGGATAAGCATGGTGCATAGGACTACTGACCAAAGCATGGTGTTTAGTCCTATGCACACGGCAGGTCTAGGAGGCTGTCCGAGAATAGCGGAGAAGAATTACTACCCCGATTTTTTACTACCCTTTATTAATTCATACTACCCCGTAAATTGACACAAAAATAACAAATAACCCTCTATTATCAATAGGATATGATACAATATGGTTTATTGAAGTCACTTATTCATGCCATGTCCATTTCTTTCAAATCCAGCCCGCTTGAATTTAATCAACACCTGCTGTTTCCCAGTAATATTTTTGATCTACTCGCGAAAGATCACGAATGCTATCTCTATACGGATCTTTTTCAACAGCTTGACACCTCTGCCGTAGAAAGCAGCTATAAGGTTAAAGGTCAAAACGCCTATCATCCCAGGCTGATTGTTTCGATCCTGATTTATGCTTACAGCCGAGGCGTTTTCAGTTCTCGGCAAATCGAAAGACGCTGCCGTGAAGATGTGTCCTTCATGTATATTGCACAAATGAACTGCCCTAATTTTCGGGTACTCAGCGATTTTCGAAAGGTCCATGGCGTATTTTTCCAGGATTGTTTTAAGCAAACCGTCAAACTGGCACTGGCGTTGAAACTGGTCTCTTTAGGACATATCAGTCTGGATGGCTCGAAGTTCAAGGCTAACAGCTCCAAACACAAGGCGATGAGTTACGGACGTTTAAAAGAAAAAGAACAGGCCTTGAGCACCGAAATCGATGCCTTGATTGAACAAGCCAAGCGTTGTGACCAAGAAGAAGATAAAGCCTACAAGGAGCGAACCGGCTATGAAATCCCCGAAGACTTGAAGCACAAACAAACCCGACTGGCTCAAATCAAAGCCGCCAAAAAAGCCCTTGAGCAACGCGAAGAACAGCTCAATCCAGGTAAAGACATCGAAGACAAAAAGCAGATCAGCTTTGCTGATACCGAGTCCCGCATCATGGGTAAGAAAGGCAACTTTAATTACGCATACAATGCTCAGATCAGCGTCGATGCAGACCTGCAAATCATTGTCGGCCAGCATATCAGTCAAAACGCCAACGACAAACAAGAAGTCGAGCTGGCCTTGGAAGCGCTGCTGGACACAGCTGACCGATTACCAGATCGACTGAGTGTCGATAATGGCTACTGGTCTGGTGATAATTTACAGGCATTAGAAGCAAGTAGCACCGATGCTTATATCGCCACCGACAAAGGCGAAAAAGCCCACAAAACGCCTTTGGATGGCTCAGACCGAAAACTGGTCAAGGCCGACTTCAAGTACCACGAAGCCGATAACACCTTTACCTGTCCGGGTGGACAGGTCTTAAAGATGATACGCGAAAGCCAAGATGGCAAACGGGTGTATCAAGGATCCTCGGAAGTCTGTGCCGATTGCCCGCTTCAAAGCCGTTGCTGCCAATCCGATAAAGGGAACGCACGCACGATCAATACCGATAACAAAGAACCTTTGCGTCAACAGATGAATAGCAAAATGGCAACAGAATCAGCCAAGGCGATCTACAGTAAGCGTAAAACAATTGTTGAGCCGGTGTTTGGACAAATCAAAAACAGCGGTTTTCGCGGCTTCAGTGTTCGAGGCAAAGAAAAAGTTGCAGGTGAATTTTCACTGGTATGCGCCACCCACAATTTCAAAAAAATTGCCAAAGCCATTTTTAGGGGAGTCGTCCGTCCAGAATTTGGTCATTTGGCTACAAACCCAGCCATATATAGTTTCTCAGGTAAATAATTTCCAAGCCACTACAGTAAAATTCACGCAGGGATTGCGAAATCTTCACGCATTTTCTTCATGACACACAAAACTTTACTGGCATCTTGCATATACGTCTTGAAA
>NZ_JAWPOH010000127.1:0-4383 GCF_037671525.1 Methylobacter svalbardensis | reverse complement strand
CGTCCTGGTCACTCGATCGCTACCCAACAAGGGGTAGCTCACATGCTCTCCAATGACTCGACGCGATGTCGGAAAGCCTGTATTTTCACTACGCAAAAAGACGCTTCGTGAAAACACATGCACTATCGCTTCTGGGGACTACTCGACTCCTGTCTCGCAGCGTTCGAATCACTATAGTAGCGATTCGCTATAATATCACCTTTATTTTTCTTGTGGAAATACTGGCTAAACTTTTTGCTTTGTTCAGCAAGCCCAATTTAATTTACTTGGTTAAAGCTACGATGTTTCAGTTATTTGTTGATGATTTTAAAGCGACAAACATTGCCACCTTTTGCCATACACTCCACATGCTCAATATCTTTATCCAGTAAAGAGGACATGAGCGTTCTATCAAATTCGCAAATTTCTTCATGTTTTTGAGCCAAGTCATGATAAATACAATTGCAGGCTTCAATAGTTCGCTCATTACTGCCGGAGTCTGTCATGTTCCTTACATTAAAACCCAATCCATCCATCACTTTCAATAGTGCCTCAATCCGCTCATCTGTCTCTTTTCCTTCAAATTGGGGCAACAGATTTTGTGACAACTTACTGCCCAGCTTATGCAGATAGCGCTGAAAAGCTTCGGAACCGAGTTCGTTTTTTAGGTCAGTAAGAATGAGTTCAGAAAACCAGGCATATTGCTTTGGAAAACTGTTAATTCCTGCTTCTGTCAAAACGAAGCTACGCACCGGACGTCCTGCTGTTTTATTGAGAACACCAGTTTGTATATAACCGTCTCTTTCCAGAACAGTAATATGCTGCTGCACAGCGTTACGGGAAATATTTAATGCAGTGGCGATCTCATCAATACTCAGCCCTGCTTTATTTTCTAGCAGCAGCTTTAAAATTTGATGCTGCCGTGGTCTGATCTTCTCAGTCATAAAAACTCCTTTTATTAGTCCGCTCTATGGCTTTATAAAATAACAAAAACACTGTATTCAATAGCAAAATAACTTATAACATATTTATATTGTTTAAGTTACATTTGTTTGTTATTATTTTCCTGTAGTCGATCCTGTTTGGTTACATTTTGGCTATAACTACTGAAGAAATAATAATAATGACTGACATAAAACAATGAGGAAGCAACAATGAGTCAAACTCTTTATGAAAGAATAGGCGGCGAACCAGCAGTCAATGCAGCCGTTGATATTTTTTACCGCAAGGTTCTGAATGACCACCGTATCAATCGTTTTTTCGACAACGTTGACATGGAAAAACAGGCGGCCAAACAAAAAGCTTTTTTGACTATGGCATTTGGCGGCCCGCATAGTTATACCGGAAGACATGCGTACAGGTCATGCGCACCTGGTCAAGATGGGCTTAGATGATAGTCATTTCGATGCAGTCGTAGAAGATTTGGGGGCAACATTGGTAGAGTTAAATGTCCCACAAGAGCTCATCAACGAAGTGGTGGCCATTTGTGAAACGACACGCAATGATGTATTAGGCAGATAAACAATTTTAACCTTACTCCATAATGTCTTACTTCGACTTGCAAACATTATGGAGTCAGTTTTAACGGTAGCATCATGTACAAATTAACGATTGAAGAAAAGACTTATTCTTGCCAACCGGATGAAACAGTGCTGGATGCGTTATTGCGCGAGAATGTTAATATTTCCTATGCCTGTAAAAAAGGCACATGCCATAGTTGTATGGTGCGCAGTCCCGATACCGTTCCGCCTGAAGCCGCTCAGGCCGGATTAAAGAATACCCTGAAAAAGCACAATCATTTTCTTGCCTGTCTGTGTCATCCAGAACAGGATATGGTCATCAAACTGCCTGATCAATCGGAATTCTATACCGAAGGAACGGTCGTTGTTAACGAAATGCTCAACAGGAATACGCTACTACTGATCATAGCTTTTAAGGATGCGTTCGAATTTAACGCCGGACAATTTGTTAATTTACAGAGAGCCGACGGATTAACGCGCAGCTATTCGATTGCCAATACCCCGCAAGAATCCAATACCCTGGAATTTCATATTCGCCGCTTACCTGGCGGCAAGTTTAGTGAATGGCTACATGATGAAATGAAGGCTGGGGATACCATCGCCGTATCCGAACCGCGCGGGCATTGTTTTTACCTGCCGGAAAGAAGTGAGCAAGGCATACTTCTGGTAGGAACGGGAACCGGCCTGGCGCCACTGGCGGGTATTCTGACCGACGCACTTGCGCAGGGGCATTCAGGCCCCATTTACCTGTTTCATGGCAGTCGTGAAGTTGAAGATCTTTACCGGATTGATGAGATGCGCCAACTTGCCGAACAGCATCAAAATTTTCATTACATCCCCTGCATATCTAGCAATCATGTCCCTGAAGGTTTTAGCCACGGACGTGTCAACGAAGTTGCGTTGACTTCATTAGCTGATTTAAAAGGTTGGCGTGCGTTTCTCTGCGGTCATCCTGAAATGGTCAATCAAATGAAAAAAATGACCTTCCTCAAAGGCGCTGCATCAGCCGATATTTACGCCGATGCTTTTTTGGTTACCCCTACCTGAACGATGTCGCTCATTATGAAGGTTAAGCCGTTTTTTCACTTTATTACCCTTGATCCGGTAAATTTAAGCATCAAAGGCAAGTTTCTTTCCGTTGTTTCCTGTTTCATTGCTATTTTAGTCGTTGCCTGGATAACTCATAAGTTCAGCGCTAGTGCCGCTTACCCGATTATAGTTGCCTCTATGGGGGCGTCTGCAGTGATATTATTTATCATTCCCCATAGCCCGCTTGCGCAGCCATGGCCACTGGTCGGCGGGCAATTGGTATCAGCTTTAGTCGGAATATGGAGTGCTCAGGTAATTACTGATACGGCTTTAGCATCGGCTTGTGCCGTTGGCGGAAGTGTTCTTGTCATGCTTTTGTTTAGATGTTTGCATCCGCCAGGCGCGGCAACAGCGCTTACACCAATCATGGCAGGCGATCCGATAACGTCACTCGGTTATGGTTTTGTGTTGATGCCGGTAGGCTTAAACGTAGTCATTATGCTGATTATGGCGATTGCCATTAACCGTTGGGTTTTGCGTTATGAATATCCTACAGTTCCTCATCTAGCTGACAATAAAAATCATAAACTCAACAGCCTCATTCAACCTACTCAGCGCACCAGCATTTCAGAACAGGATCTGGAACAAGCGCTAGAAAACATGGACATGTTTATGGATGTCTCTGCGGCAGACTTAAGCAAATTGTTTACCGATGCTCAAATGCAAAGTTTTAAACGCAGCAGAGGCAATATCACCTGTGCGGATATTATGGTTAAGAATATACTGACAGTTGAATACGGAACCGATGTTGAAGAGACATGGAAAATTATGCAGAGCGAAAAGCTCAAAGCCATGCCGGTTATTGACAGAGCCAAGCGTGTTATTGGCATTGTCACCTGGAATGACTTTTTTAAATTCATTAACGTGGGCCCTAATGAAACATTTTCTGAAAAGTTTCGAGCTTTTATCCGTCGTACGCCTAATGTAACGACTGATAAACCGGAATCAGTCGGCCATATTATGACAAGGGCAGTTAGTGTCCTGCCGGAAAGCACCCATATTGCCGATCTTATTTCCCTGATGTCAAACCAAGGCTATCGCCAGATTCCGATTGTAAACAATAAAAATCGCTTGGTGGGTATGGTATATCAGGCTAATTTAATTGCCGCACTTTATAACGAAAGCCACGATTACGCCAAAAATAAGCCACTTTTCGTCTAGGCTTTGATGTTGTGTGGCATTAGGTTTTTTCTACAGCTTCAATGATCAAGCAAACTGACGCGTGCTGGCGATGCCGTATGCTTGGGCAAAAAACGCTGCCCTGGGAGCGTCAACGTGGCATCGGAGCGATTGCGCACAAATAAGGTAACGCCAAGATAGGCTTCCAGTCTCTGTATGCGTGTGCTCACTGTCGATTGGGTAACATACAGTCTATTGGCCGCTTCCAGAAAGCTGCCATTGGCGACTACACCCAAAAAAGTTCTAATCTGCTCAATGTCTATAGTTTAGTATCGGATATGCCGCTACTAATGCCCAATAAATATCGTTTGTCTTATATAACGATAAGCTTTTATATCTGCCCAACGCCTCGAAAGGGACAATATTATGCATTTATAATATTTTATGTTATTGATATTTATTGTAATTTAGTCTTTTTCTGCGAAAAAAATTAAGTTTTTCCGACTGAGCCAAATCGTATGGTTAGTATCGTAAGTAATTGAACTAACACTCGATGTTCAAGTTTTTAAATTTTTTGCAGCCTGATTCTTGGAAAATTATCCAGCAGCACGGTACTGTAGCGAAACCGTCGGCCCTAAACGCCCCAAATCCCTCCCAACCATATGTTTTCCAGAAG